>JADFKX010000066.1 GCA_022564695.1 Chloroflexota bacterium
AGTCAAGCTAGGTAGCTGCAGCCGGGGACAGCGATAATAGCTTATGAAGAAATGGTGCAGGCCCTCCATAACGGGCGCAAATGCGGATGCGACCCTGAGTCCGCCGAGGGGAGCGACAGATGAGCCACCAGACTAGTAACTTACACAGCGTCAGCGGCTGGCTGGTTAGGCTGATCCGCCTTGACGTGACCATCTTCGACGAGATCCGTTCCGAACCCTCCGCCACTCCGAGCGCGATCGTAATCGTGTTCGGCGCCAGCGTCATGGCAGGGATAGGCTCCTGGCTCTGGGCCGTCCAATGGCGTGGCGTAGAGGCCACCGATGTCTTTATCAGGTCCCTCGTCGCTGGCAGCGTCCTCCAGACGTTGGCCTGGTTCATCTGGGTGTACCTAGTGTTCCAGGTGCTGGCGCGGGCCTACGGCGCACGCGTCGACTTCTCCGAGCTGCTGCGCACAATGGGTTTCGCCTTCGCACCGGTAGGGATCAGCATCCTCATCGCCGTTGTCGGTTTCACTGTCCCATTTGGTGTCTTCTCCCTGACCTGTGCCGTGCTGCTTACTTACTTCGCTACTGAATCCGCGTCCAACGCGGAGCCGCGCCAGATCTTGGTGGCAAACTTCGCGGGATTTGCCGTATTCGCCGTAGTGATGGGTGTTCTTGCCAACATCGGCGAGGTTAGCTCCACAGGGGGAGCGCAAATAGGAGGCCTGGCCCCCGGGCTATTCTTCTTTGACCTTAGCTTCTAAGCAGACCTCTCACTTCTTCCTCGCCCTAGACCTGCGGTAAGCTAAACCTGCCTGCCGGCAGGCAGGCTAGCCGTCCCAGTCCACATCACCAGCGTACAGAAGGAGGTCCCGCTTGCAGGGGTCCCCTGGGTCTCCCCTAGACTCGCGCCTAGCCGCCCGCATGCAGGCGAACATCAGGAAGTTCTACCTGTTCCAGTTCCTGCTGAACTTCCAGCTTTGGTGGCCCATATGGGTCATCTACTTGACGGAGGAGCGCGGCCTCACCCTGGGGCAGGTCACCCTGATAGACGTGCCCTTCTGGCTTAGCATCATCGCCCTCCAGATCCCCGCCGCCGCCATCGCAGACCGATGGGGTCGCAAGCCAACGCTCATCGTCTCCGCCTGCGCCCTCAGCGCCGCCGTCACCCTGTTCGGCCTCGCTACCTCATTCGAGCTGATCCTCGTCTCCTACCTCATATGGGGCATGGGCTTCTCGTTCCTGATGGGAACCGAGTCGGCGTTCCTGTACGACTCCCTGAAAGCGCTGGGCCGGGAGGACGATTACCCCCGCATCTACGGCCGCGCCTGGGGCCTGTTCACCGCCGCCGCGCTGGCGGGCACCCTCCTGGGCGCCCCCGTGGCCGCCGCTACTAACCTCTCCCTCCCCATCATCATCAGCGGCGGCATCGCCGCCCTGGCCGTCCTCGTCGCCATCACCTTCAGCGAGCCCGCGCCCGAGGCGAGAACCGGACACCGCCTCAGCTACCGCCAGGTGATCGCGGACAGCATCGATATCGTGCGCCGCCGCCCCGCCGTGCGCTACGCCGTCCTCTACTTCGGCCTCATCAGCATCGGCAGCATCGCCCCCGTCTTCTTCTTCCAACCCTTCCTCAGAGAGCATGACATCAGCCTGGGCGCGGTCGGCCTCTGGCAGACGCCTGTGCGAATCGCCAGCATCATCGGCGCTGTCGCCGCCTACCGCATCGTTACCACCCTCGGCGAACGGCAGACCTTCTACATCATGCCCGCCATCCTCCTCGCCTCGTACGCCATGCTCGCCCTCTGGGACTCCGTCTACGCCCAGATCGCCTTCCCTTTCATGGCCCTTGTGGTCTTCCTCTCCCAACCAGCCATCACCGACTACCTGAACCGCCGCGTCCCCTCCGAGCATCGGGCCACCGTCATCTCACTCACCAACCTGATCCGGGCCGCGGTGCTTATCCCCAGCGCCCCCCTGCTGGGCCTCCTGGCTGAACGAGTCTCCCTGGCCACCGCGTTCTGGGCCGGCGCCGCCCTCATCGCCGTCCTCACCCTCCCCCTCCTCGCCCTCTGGTCGCCCATCCTCCAGCGCGAACAGCAACCGCCGCCGGCACCGGAGGCCCCCGCCCACGTTCGCGCCGACTAGACCTCCGGCTCGTAGCCTTGTTAGTGAAATCAATAGCTGCCATCATAGCGAAAGGAGGCTGACATGGATCATCGACCTGGATTCACCGGCCAGATTACTCGTGCCGCGGCGCGTCACCCCTGGCGCACGCTCGGGCTGTGGGTTCTACTGCTGGTCGCCGCCTTTGCTGCCTCGACTACGATGGACCTGTCTTCCAACACCACCACAGCGGGCACCGAAGCCTCGAAGGCGACGGACCTCATCGACAGCCGCCTTCGACCGGAGACGCCGCCGGAGGAGTTCGTAATCGTCGAATCGCCCACGACGACCGCTGACGAGGCGGCGTTCTCAGGCTTCGTTGACTCGCTCGTGGGCGACTTGCGTCTTCTCGAGGAAGTCGAGTCTGTGACAAGCTATCGGGACGGCGCGGAAGGGCTAGTGTCCGACGACGGCCACGTTGCGCTAATCATAGCCACACTCACAGGCGATGAAGAGGACGCGGCCGACACCGCCGAGCCGCTAGTAAACATCGTCGAGGCGGTGGACGGGACGGACAGCTTCCGTGTGACCACCGTCGGTTTCGGCAGCATCGAGGGCGAATTTAGCGACCTCATCGCAGAGACGTTGGAGCAGGGCGAAATCGTCGGCATCTCGGTAGCGCTGGTGATCCTGCTTCTCGTGTTGGGCGCCGCGGTGGCGGCCGGGCTGCCGATCATCCTCGCCCTCCTCTCGATCTTCGTTGCTGTGGGCGCCACTGCACTAGTCAGTAACGTGATGGACATGTCGGACTTCATCGTCTTCATCATCACGCTGGTCGGCCTGGCGGTCGGCATCGACTACTCGCTCCTCATCATCCATCGCTTCCGCGAGGAGCGTGTACTCGGCCGCGACAAGATCGAGGCGATTACGGCGGCCGGAGCGACAGCCAGCCGAACGGTATTTTTCTCCGGCATGGCGGTGGCGATCGCGCTGGCCGGCATGCTCATAATCCCCGATCCGATCTTCCAGAGCTTCGGCGTGGGCGCGATCCTGGTTGTGGCCGCCGCGGTATTAGCTGCGTTGACTCTCCTCCCTGCGGTGCTCGGCCTGCTGGGTGATCGCGTAAACTGGCTCACGCTGCCTTTCATCGGGCGCCGGGGCCAGGTAGAGAGCACCGGCGGAGTGTGGGGATGGGTCACGGGGGTTGTGACGGCTCGGCCTGTTATCAGTGTCTTGGTAACCAGCGGGCTGCTCATTGCGCTTGCCGTACCGGTCCTCAACATCAACCTCGGCAGCACCGGCATCAGCAGTCTGCCCGAGGACAGCAACCCACGCCACGCCTTCGACGTGGCGAACGAAGAGTTCTCTGATGGTGTGCTGACGGCATTGGTCGTCATCGACGCTCCAGACGTGAGCGCCTTGGCGGTGAAGAGTAGCCTAGCAGAGCTGACCGCCTCGCTCGACGAAGACGAGTTCTTCGGGACGTCGGAGTTGGAGATGAACGAGGCCGGCGACCTGGCGCTGCTGACGGTGGCGATGCCCGGTGATTTCTCAAGCCCGGAGTCGGAGGCCGCGCTCAAGCGCCTACGAAACGACTACATCCCGGCCGCCTTCACAGACGAGACGGCCGATATCTTCGTCGGTGGACCGACTGCGGAGACCGTCGATGATATCGCAACGCAGAAGGAATACCTGCCCTTCGTGTTCACCTTCGTGCTCGGCTTCAGCTTCCTGTTACTGCTATTGGTGTTCCGCTCGATAGTGGTGCCTCTGAAGGCGATCGTCATGAACCTGCTGTCTGTCGGGGCCGCTTACGGAGCCCTGGTACTCGTCTTCCAGGAGGGCATCGGCAACGAACTGTTCGGCTTCCGTGAGTCGCCGGTCATCGAGTCTTGGCTGCCGCTATTTCTGTTCGCCATCCTCTTCGGCCTCTCGATGGACTATCACGTGTTCCTGCTCAGCCGGATCAAGGAGCGCTACGACGAGACCGGCGACAACACGGCCTCCGTCGCCTACGGGCTGCGCCAGACGGCAGGTATCATCACCGGCGCGGCGCTGATCATGGTCGCGGTGTTCGGCGGCATGGCTTCAGGCGATCTAGTGGTCTTCCAGCAGGTGGGCTTCGGCCTCGCATTCGCTATCATCCTCGACGCCACGATCATCCGCATGGTGCTGGTGCCGGCTAGCATGGAGCTGCTGGGCGACTGGAACTGGTACTTCCCAAAGTGGCTGGACTGGCTCCCTGAGATCCACATCGAGGGAGCAGCGGTGCAAGCGACCGGCGACAAAACCGCCGCCCCAGCCGGGCCCCGCTAGCCCGCCGACTTCGCCTCCTTCAGCGCCCTTATCTCCTCCTCCGTGTAGCCGGCCTGCCGCAGGATCTCCTCCGTGTGCTCCCCCCGTTTCGGCGCTGTGCTCCGCACCGAACCTGGCGTGTCCGAAAGCTTCGGCCCTACGCCCACCTGTCGCACCGTGCCGAACTCCGGGTGCTCCACCTCCGCTATCATCCCTCGCGCCTGCACGTGCGGGTCGGCGAACACCTCGTCCAGGCCGTACACCGGCCCCACGCAGATGTCCCGCTGCCGCAGCTCCTGGAACCACTCATCGCGCGTCTTCTCTCCGAACTTGCTTCTCAGAAAGTCGAACATCTCCGGGAACTTCTCGCGGTTGTTCTGATGTGGTACGTACTCCTCGCAGCCCAGCGCCTCGCACAGCTCCTGCCAGAACCAGGGCTCCAGGCAGCCGATGCTCAGCCACTTGCCGTCCGAGGCCTCGTACACGCTGTAGGACGGCACCGCCCCGTTGAGGAACTCCACCCCCGGCGCGGGCACGTGCCCGGAGCTGAAGTACTGGTTCGCCGCCATCGTCAGCAGCGACGTCACGCCGTCGCTCATCGCCATATCGACGTATTGGCCGCGGCCCGTCTGCTCCCGCGCGATGATCGCCGTCAGGATCGCGAAGGCGGCGTACAGCCCGCCGCCCGCAAAGTCCGCGATGACGTTCAGCGGTATCGCCGGCGGCTGCCCCGGCCAGCCCGTCATCCCCAGCGCACCGCCGATGCTGATGTAGTTGATATCGTGTCCCACCAGCGAGGAGTACGGCCCCGTCTGCCCGTAGCCGCTCAGGGAGCAGTAGACGATGCGCGGGTTGCGCTTGCTGATCGTCTCGTAGTCCACCGCCAGCCGCTTCACCACCCCCGGCCGGAACCCCTCCAGCACCACGTCCGCGCCCTCCGCCAGCCGGTAGAACACCTCGCGCGCCCGCTCGTCCTTCAGATTCAGGCCTATCGACCGCTTGTTGCGCCCCAGGGCGTTGAACGCCTGCGCCCGGTCGCTCGTGCCGATGTCGAACCGGCGCCCCGCGCCCGGCGCCTCCTCCACCACAACCACATCCGCGCCCATATCCCCCAGCAGCATCGTGCAGAACGGCCCCGGCGCCAGCCGCGTCAGGTCCAGCACCCGTATCCCCTCCAGAGCCATCATGGCGTCCCCCTTATGCTCGATAGTCGAAAACCCGCAACACGATGAGGCGGTCCAGCCGTCAGGTATCATCAATGGCCGCTATCCAGACTGTCAACCTAGCCCCGGCATTCTTGTCGACGAACCACCCTTCTGCTACCATACCTCAGACGAGGGGCTGTAGCTCAGTTGGGAGAGCGCCACACTGGCAGTGTGGAGGTCAGGGGTTCGAGCCCCCTCAGCTCCACCACCGTCTTCTTTGTCATTCTGAGGAGCGAAGCGACGAAGGATCTGGCGCTGGCGAACGATAGATTCTTTGCTCCCGGCGGTCGCTCAGAATGACAGAGAGGCATAGACAAAGGCGGCGAAAGGGAGTAGTAGGGCCCATCGCCAGAGAGCCGGCGGACGCTGCGAGCCGGTAAAGGGCCTGAACTCGCCTCCCCCAACTTGTGGGGGGATCCCGATGAACCCAACATCATCGGGACCGGAGCCGCGCCGGTGAAGTGTAGCGGAAGCCTGAAGGCTTCCACCTAGCCGACGCCGGGTGCGCCCGTTACAGCGCCACTGAGCGCCCCGCTGACGCTTTGCTCATCGGGGAATCAGGGTGGTACCGCGGAGCCCAACTCCTCCGTCCCTGAGACGGAGGAGTTTTCAATATTGGAGCCTCCATCCCTGGACGGAGGGCCTCCGGATTGGATTAGACGATGATGAACAGACAACGCCGGGAGACTAACTGATGGACGCCGTCGATCAGCTCGAGATACTCGGCCGCCTCATCATGGCCGCCGGCTTGGGCGGCCTCATCGGCCTGGAGCGCGAGCTGCGTGGTTACCCCGCCGGCATCCGCACCATGGCCCTGATCACCATGGGCTCCATGCTGTTCACCGACGTCTCCCAGCTCCTGGGCGGCGAAGACCGCATCGCCGCCGGTATCGTCACCGGCATCGGCTTCCTGGGCGCCGGCGTCATCTTCCGCGAGGGCTACACCGTGCGCGGCATCACCACCGCCGCCACCATCTGGTCCGCCTCCGCCATCGGCATGGCCATCGGCCGCGAGCTCTACCTAGTCGCCGGCCTGGGCACCCTCATCATCTTCGTCGTCCTGGAAGCGCGCCCCTTCACCCGCCGCGTAGACGAAGCGATTCGCCGCCGCACCCGCGAACTCAGCGAGGAGCTGGAGGAGCTCATCACCTCCAGCAGCATGGATGACACCGAACGTGACAAAGACCGCGATGAGTGAGCGCTACAACCCCACGGAAGTCGAGAAAAAGTGGCAGGCGAAGTGGGAGGCCGACGGCCTTTACAAAACCACCGACGACGACCACCCGAAGTTCTACTTCCTCACCATGCTCCCCTACACCTCCGGCGATATCCACGTCGGCCACTGGTACGCCATGGCCCCCGCCGACACCGCCGCCCGATACCGCCGCATGCGCGGTCTCAACGTCTTCTTCCCCATCGGCTTCGACGCCTTCGGCCTCCCCGCCGAAAACGCCGCCATCCGCCAGGGCATCCACCCTCATAAGTGGACCTACGACAACATCGACAATATGAGGCGCCAGATCAAGACCATGGGCGCCATGTTCGACTGGACCAGCGAGACCATCTCCTCCGACCCCGAATACTACCGCTGGAACCAGTGGTTCTTCCTCAAATTCCTCGAAAAAGGGCTCGCCTATCGCGCCCTCGCCCCCGCCAACTGGTGCCCCTCCTGTCAGACCGTCCTCGCCAACGAGCAGGTCCTCCCCGATGGCACCTGCGAGCGCTGCCATACCTCCGTCATACAACGCGACCTGGAGCAATGGTTCCTCCGCATTACCGACTACGCCGACGAGCTCCTTGACCTCTCCGGCATCGACTGGCCGGAGAGCATCGCCACCATGCAGCGCAACTGGATCGGCCGCTCCGAGGGCGTGGAGATCACCTTCGGCCTCGACATTCCCGGCGTCGACCAGAAGGAGCTGCGCGTCTTCACCACCCGCGCGGACACTATCTTCGGCGTCACCTTCATGGTGCTGGCGCCCGAGCACCCGCTGGTCCCCCTCATCACCACCCCCGATCGCCGCGCCGAGGTGGACGCCTACGTGGATCAGGCCCGCCGCCAGACCGAGATCGAGCGCCTCTCCACGGAGCGCCAGAAGACCGGCGTCTTCACCGGCGCCTACTGCAAGAACCTCCTCTCCGGCCAGGACGTCCCCATCTGGATCGCCGATTACGCCCTCCTCTGGTACGGCACCGGCGCCGTCATGGGCGTCCCCGCTCACGACCAGCGCGACTTCGAGTTCGCCCGGCAGTTCGAAATCCCCGTCCGCATCGTCATCGCCCCGCCGGACTGGGACGGCAAGCCCCTGGAGCAGGCGCACGTGGAGCCCGGCGTCATGGTGAACTCAGACCGCTTCGACGGCCTGCCCAACGACGAAGGCAAAGAGGCCATTGCGGCTTATGTCGAGTCCGAGGGCTGGGGTAAGCGCACCGTATCCTACCGCATCCGCGACTGGCTCATCTCCCGCCAGCGCTACTGGGGCACCCCCATCCCCATCATCCACTGCCCCAAGTGCGGCGCCGTTCCCGTCCCCGAAGACCAGCTCCCAGTCCTCCTGCCCGAGGACGCCGAGTTCAAGCCCACCGGCGAGTCCCCCCTCGCCACCCACGAACGGTTCGTCCATGCTGATTGCCCCCGCTGCGGCGGCCCTGGCCGCCGCGAGACCGATACCATGGACACCTTCATGGACTCTAACTGGTACTTCATCCGCTACCTCAGCCCCCACTACGACTCCGGCCCCGTTGATCCCAAGCGTGCCCTGAACTGGCTGCCCGTGGACCAGTACACCGGCGGCGCTGAGCACGCCGTCATGCACCTCCTCTACGCCCGCTTCTTCTGGAAGGTCGCCCGCGACCTCGGCGTCGTCCAGGGAAACGAGCCGTTCCTCCGCCTGTTCAACCAGGGCCAGATCATGGGGCCGGACGGCCAGCGCATGTCCAAGTCCCGCGGCAACGTCGTCGCCCCCGACGAGTACGTCGCCCGCTACGGCGCCGATACCGTCCGCTGCTACCTCATGTTCATCGGCCCCTGGGACGAAGGTGGCCCCTTCGGCATCGAAGGCATCGCCGGTATCTGGCGCTGGCTCAACCGCGTCTGGGGCCTAGTGCTCAACGAGCCAAGCTTCGGCCAGGCGCCCGCCGAGGCCGTCCGCGATCTCCGCCGCCTCACCCACCAGACCATCCGCAAGGCGACCGCGGACATGGAGCGCTTTCACTTCAACACCCTCCTCGCCGCCCTCATGGAGCTCACCAACGGCCTCCTCCGCCACCGCGACGCCGGCCCCGTCGACCGCGATGCCTGGAGCGAGAGCGTCCAGTCGCTGCTGCTGATGCTAGCGCCAGTGGCCCCCCACGTCAGCGAGGAGCTGTGGGCCCGCAGCGGCCGCCCCTACAGCGTCCACACCCAGGCCTGGCCCACCTGGGACGATGACCTCGCCCGCGAGGATGAGATCACCCTCGTCGTTCAGGTCAACGGCAAGCTCCGCGACCGCATCCGGGCGCCGGCCGACATCGACGAGGGCCGCGCCAAGGAGCTGGCGCTGGCCAGCGAGCGAGTCCGGCAGTTCACCAAGGGGAAGCAGGTGGCGAAAATCATCTACGTCCCCGGCAAGCTGGTCAATCTGGTGGTGAAGTAGGCGCGGTAGCGGCTAGCCTGCCTACCGGCAGGCAGGCTCTAGCTCGCCACCTGCCACGCCCCGTGCTAGAATCAGCCTGCCAAGAACAGACGTATCCCTATCTGATACAGCCAAACCCCATGCCAACCACCTCCGAGTCCCGCATCATCGCCGCGCCGGTGCGCGAGGTCTGGGCCGCCATCGCGGACCTGGAGGCCGCCAATCGCTGGAACGGGGCCTGGCAGCGCGTCGAGTACCTCTCCTCCCAGCGCGAGGGCGTGGGCACCCCCTTCCGCGCCCACACGGAGGACGGCCTGGCGCACGACTTCCAGATCAGTGAGTGGGCTCCGATGGAGTACATCTCCTTCGCCCCCGTCCGCAACGAGTACGAGGACAAGGAGAAAAGCTACATGCTAACGCTGGAGTCGCAGGCCTTCCTCCTCCAGCCCGCGAACGACGACCACACGGACGTGACTCTGTTCGCCACCGTCGCCAGCCACGGCCTCCGCGGCTGGTTCGCGGCCCGTTTCGTCTGGCCATCCTACCAGCGTCAGGGGCTTCGCAGCGCCCTCGAAGCCCTCCAGGCCCTCGTCGAACCCCAGCCAGACGAGGACGAGCAGACCCACGCTGACTCATGACCCGGCTCCGCCTCCTCCCCTTCCTCACCCTCGCCATCGCGCTGGCC
>JADFKX010000067.1 GCA_022564695.1 Chloroflexota bacterium
TCTGCTAGGAGGTACGTGAGGGCCGCGCTGCAGGAATCGGCGGCCTCCGGGTCAGCCTCCTAAAGCTTGTCCAGCCAGGAGGTTACAGAGGGTGCGGCAACCGGCTCCATTGTCGCGCTGTCCTAACCCCAGCCGTCTCTGCGTCCTGAGTGGCAAGCGCTTGAACCCACCAACCAGGGGGCGTAGAATGGGCTGCTACCAGCCAGCTCATCCATGATCGCACCATATTCGTAGCAATTACTGGCTATCGCAGAGTCCAATGGTGCTAGAAGGGAAGAACGGAGGCCGCCCATGGTGACTAATCCCATGCGCCTCACGGAGCTGGCGGCCAGCGCTGGATGCGCCGCCAAGACCGGGGCGGAAGACCTGTCCAAAGTCGTTGAGTACCTGGCCGGTCTGCAGAACGGCCAGCCGCTCGGCCTCTTGGTTGGCCTGGCGGCGCCGGACGATGCCACGGTCTACAAGGTTAGCGACGAACAAGCGGTGGTGCTCACGGTCGATTTCTTCGCCCCCCTGGTAGACGATCCTTACCAGTACGGCGCCCTGGCGGCGGCGAACGCTATGAGCGACATCTACGCGATGGGAGCGGAGGTCACGCTCGCCCTGAACATCGCCGCCTTCCCGGATGACATGGGACCGAACGTGGTGGCCGAGATCCTGCACGGCGGCGCCGACAAGGTAGCGGAGGCCGGCGCTGTGATCGCCGGCGGACACACGATCATAGACTCCGAGCCCAAGTACGGGCTCTGTGTGATGGGCTTGATCCATCCGGAGCAGATATACACCAAGGCGGGCACACGCCCCGGCGACCTGCTGTACCTCAGCAAGCCGCTGGGCACGGGGATCGTGACGACAGCGGCCAAGTTCGAAGAGGCGGAGCCGCAGCACCTCGAGGCCGCGATCAGCAGCATGACGCTGCTCAACCGCTGCGCCTCGCACGTCGTGCGGGAGGTGGGGGCGCACGCCATGACCGATATCACCGGGTTCGGGATCCTGGGGCACGGCTACGAGATGGCGAAAGCGGGCGGCGTCGAGGTGCGGTTCTCCGCTTCCGCGATCCCGGCATTGCCGGGGGCGCTCGAGTACGCGTATCGGGGTATTATGACCGGAGGAGCCGCACGCAATCGTAAGTACCTCCAGGGTAAGGTCAGCATCTCACCGGAGATAACAGAGGAGCTTTCGCACCTGCTCTACGATCCGCAGACCTCCGGCGGACTACTGTTCGCGGTGCCGGAGGAGAGGGCCGTGGCGGTGGAGAGCGGCTTCGCTAGAGAGGGGCTCCCGATCTGGCGGGTAGGCGAGGCAGCCGAAGGCCAAGGCGTCACCGTCGCTCCTTGATCCGATGTCGACCGCAAAGCCGGAGTTCGGCATGATCCATGGCCGCTTCCAGCCGTTTCACAACGGGCATCTGGAGTACCTGAGGGCGGCGGTAGAGAAATGCGAGAACCTGGTCATCGGCATCACGAACGCCGACCCGACCCAGATATCCGAGGAGGCCACCAGCGAGCACCGCCACCTGCCGGAGTCCAATCCGTTCACCTTCTTTCAGCGATCAGTCATGATCCGCGAGCTGCTCATCGAGGAGGGTATCCCGCTGGAGCGCTCCCTGATCATCCCGTTCCCGGTACACTCCCCGGAGAGGTGGCGGTACTACCTGCCGCCAGACGTGGTCCATTACTTGCGGGTGTTCTCCCCCTGGGAGCAGGCGAAGGTGGACCGTTTGCACCAGCAGGGCTATGTCGTAGAGGTGCTGCACCCGGGGGTATCCAAGGCCGTAGAGGCGACGGAGGTGCGGCGGCGGATGGCGGACGGTGAGGGCTGGGAGGAGCTGGTGCCACCGTCCGTTGCCAGGGTCATTCACCGCATGCAGCAGGGGCGCTAGCCTGACGTGCGGATTCTGCTGATCATATTCGACGGTCTGGCTGACCGGCCGGCCCCGGAACTGGATGGCAAGACTCCCCTGGAAGCGGCTCGCACCCCGAACGTGGATAGGCTCGCGGCGCAAGGGATCAACGGACTGTTCCATCCCAAGGGCCCCGGCTATCCGCTCGGCAGCCCGTTGGCGCTGCACCTGATGTTCGGCTACCCGGAGGAGGAGTTTCCAGACCGCGGCCCTCTGCTCGCTACCGCGCGAGGTCTCGATATACCCGCAGGGGCGGTCGTGTTGGCGGCGCGGTTCGCCTCCGCGGTTCGGGAGGAGGACGGCCGGCTGCGACTGGTGGAGCGGTTCATCCAGGGCCGCGAGGAGGCGTGCGAGAGGCTGTCGGAGACGATTGCCGGGCTGGAGGTGGATGGGCTCAGTTTCCGGTATTGCTACAGCGGAAGGGGCGACGGCATTCTGTTTATGGAGGGCGGCGCCTCCTACCAGGTGACGGACACCGATCCCCTTGGTCTGGACCTGCCCGTTTTGCGGGCGATGCCGCGCGCCGAGGCCGAGGATCCCGCCCTGGCGCAGCGGACGGCGGACGCCCTCAATCACTACCTGACTTGGGCGCACGGTCGGCTAAGGTCGCAGCCGATGTCCGGGGGAGAAGATGTGCCACCGATCAACTGCCTGATCACGAAATGGGCCGGCCCCAGTCCGTCATACGAGCCGTTCGCCGAGCGCTGGGGCATGCGCGCCGCCAGCCTCCCCGACGAAGAGGTCGTGTCCGGCCTGATGATGGAGACGGGGTTTCACCTGGAGCAGATTGTGGGAGAGGACCCCGAGGGCGACCTGCGGCGCCGCCTAGGGCGCGCCCGCGAGCTTCTCTCGGAGGGCTTCGAGTTCGTTCACCTGCACTCCAAGTATCCGGACCCGATGTCGCACGACAACGAGCCGCTACGCGTGCGTGAGGCGATAGAGGCGCTGGACAGGGGGATGGGGTACTACTGGCAGGAGATCGCCGGCGATCCCGACCTCATCACCGTGGTCACGACGGACCACACCACCCCTTCTGTGTGGGCGCATCACCCACGGGGAGAGTTCTCCGACCAGCACGGCGGCGAGAGCGTGCCCATCGCCATCCGCGGCGGGAACGTACGTGTGGACTCCGTAACGGAGTTCGGCGAGAGGACGGCAGCGAGCGGCGTGCTGGGCCACATCCGCGGCGAGGACTTCATGCCCATCCTCCTGAACGCGGCTGAACGTACCAACATGTACGAGATGCGACCGACGCCCATACGCCGTCTCTACCGCCCGAGTCACGATCAGATCGAGCCTCTTCTGGTCACGGACTGAACTGCCGCGCTGGCAAGCTAGGATGTGCATTCCAGGACATCCCTGAGCCCAGCCAGTGTCAGGGTAGCGGTAGCGCGTATCGAGGGTTCATATACACTGGCCCGAATCAGCGGCCTTTCCTAGCCTTCTCAGTCGGCCGCCGTGCGTCTCTTCCTCTAGGCGGCCAGGGGCAAACCGTATTCAGTTTGAGGGTCGATGGAGCCGGCCTTAGGAACAGGTTGCGCCAACCGTAGAAGCTGGGCCACTTCACGGTAGACTTGGGCGTTGATGGGGAGGCCGACATGCGTACCGCTCACCTCAATGTTTAGGTCTGCATCGGCCTCCACGCAGTCTCGCCAGTCGACCACGGGGTCGCTCTTGGTAAATATGGCGGCACGGGTCACCGACTCTGGTATCCGCTTCTCGACGGCCTCCAGGAATGAGCGTTCGCACGATCCTCCCGTGTTCCCGAAGTTTCGCTCCAAGGCCTTACCTCGTACCAATCTGACAAGCGAGAGTACAAGAGGGTGCGCCGATAGCCGGCGGAACGGTGAGGCCATCGTGATCACCTGCGCCACCTGATGGGGCTGGCGCACGGCAGCCGCGCGGGCGAGTAGCCCTCCCAGGCTGTGGCCGATCAAGCGCACCTGGCGCCCAGTTTCCCGCTGAGCGCGCGCCATCGTCTCAAGCAGGCGCTCCATCAACACGTCAGGACAGTCGGCGTTGCGACCGATGCCTGACAGGTATGATCGGTATCCCATGCGCCCAAGCCACAGGTGCATCTCCAGGAGATACTGGTCCGATCCCATGAACCCCGGGACGAGGACCACCGGAGCGCCATCGCCGCGTGGCACGTTGATGCCGTAGTATACGGGAGAGATCTTCAGCGTGGCCCACTCCAGGCCGACGAGAAGCTCAGACCAAAGAGGACGCCGCCGCTGCTTATTGCTGCTCGCTGCGAGTGTGATCACCGCCGCCGCCATCTGAACCACCTCCTATGTCCATAGACGATGCCAATATCTATTATAAGATACGATATTGGCTAACGGGCGGTTCCGCTTCCTCCTGCTGGGTCTAGCCTCCGCGCTTGCGAGCCAACTCTCCGGCGCGGCGCAGCGCTTGACGTTTCTCCGCGTCGCGGCCATATGTGTACCAGAAGAGAAGCGCCACGAACATAGCGCCGCAGGTACGGCTCCGAGAGCCCCCGAAGGCGCTGGACCGCTATGGCGTATGATTGGGCCTTCAACTTCTCGGACTGCATGAGAGTACCGCCCAAGTCAATCAAGATGGCCTGAATCACGGTGATCTCTCGACGGCCATCTCTACTATGGACTTGACGTGGTCTGGCGACCGCTCGAACGCGTGGGCAAAGTCAGTCATTGGAAGACGGCGCGTGATCATCCGTGAGAGGAGCCCGGGCCAGCGGGCCTCGATCTCCTGAAGGTGGCGGACGCCCGACTGGAAGTGGCGGCGGTTGGCGTTGACGGTACCGAAGACGACCTTGTTCGATAGAACCATCTCCAGGTTGAGGTGATCCGCCGGCACTTCCAGCTTCCGTGAGCCGCCGCTGACGCCGGTCAAACAGACCACCCCGTTGGGAGCCACCATGTCCATCGCATCGAACGCCAACGGGCTGTAGCCTGTCGCCTCAAAAACGATGTCTACCGCTCCGATCTCGTCGGTCAGTTCATGGCTGAGCTTACGCTCACCCGCCCAGATATAGCTCGCCCCAATGGCCTCGGCCAGGTCACTCTTGATCCCCCGCTCGGTGGCGTCGTAGAAGTGCACCTCGATATCCTCCAAGGTGAGCAGTATCCCCGCCAAGAGCCCTATCGGTCCCGCGCCGAGCACCACCGCTCGCTCCGCATTCCAGACCAAGCGCGACTGGATCCTCTTGATCTGTTCGATCGCCTTCTCGACGATGCTCAGAGGCTCCAGTAAGATCGCC
The DNA here is from genome assembly GCA_022564695.1 of Chloroflexota bacterium. Lineage (GTDB taxonomy): Bacteria > Chloroflexota > Dehalococcoidia > SM23-28-2 > RBG-16-64-32 > JADFNQ01. The sequence continues at coordinate 5,148 of JADFKX010000067.1, forward strand.
ACCGGGGCGATCTCTGCTGGTACCGCGACCAGGAAGTCGGGGGACTCCGTGTAGAACTCGGCGAGGAAGCCGTGGTGTCCCTTGATACCGCGCTCCGTGTACTGGCCGTTGAGGCACATGTCCCACTCGCCGGCAGCGCAGTTGCGACATGGCACGGGGTCGGGCCGCCTAACGATGGCGACGACGCGGTCTCCGGGGGAGAGCCCCGTCGTGCTGCCCATCACACTCTCGACTAGGCCCAGAGACTCGTGGCCGATAATAAGGTAGTCGTCGCCGGGAGGCGCCTCGCCGAACTGTCCCTCCAGGATCTCTGCGTCCGTCCCGTCCAGCCCAACTTGCTGGACCCGAACCAGCACCTCACCCTCCCGGAGCTGAGGGTCGGGCACCTCCACCAGCCGTCCGCTGCCCGGCTGCATAGGGGTCACGACTACGGCCTTCATGTCTTGCTCTTCCCGGTCTCGCCCCCCTGAGCACCCTTCTGGTGCTCCTCCGCCTCGTGAAGCTGGACCGCCGTGCTGATGAAAGCTAGGTGAGTGAAGGCCTGCGGGAAGTTGCCCAGCATCGCGCCTGTCTCTGGATCCGTCTCCTCGCTGAAGAGCCCAAGGTCGTTGGCGCTTTCCCGCAACTTGTCGAACAGTACGCGCGCTTGTTGGAGTTCGCCTAGGGCGATGAGGTTGTCGGCGAGCCAGTACGTGCAGATCGAGAACGTGCCCTCGCGGCCTGCGGCGTCATCGTCGTCGTGTTCGTAGCGGAACACGAAACCCTCTGGCGATGTCAGCTCGCGCTCGATCGCCTCGATGGTGGCGCGCATCCGTGGATCGTCAACACGCACGAAGCCCACCAGGGGCAGAAGAAGGTTGCTGGCGTCGAGCTTCTTGCTGCCGTAGGCCTGCACGAACGCCCCTCGCTCGGCGTCGTAGCCTTTCGCCATAACATCCTCTTTGATCTCCGCCCTTACCTTTCGCCAGCGTTCCACGTCGCCAGGGAGGCCGAGGGCGCGGGCGGCCTTTATCGCCCTGTCCAACGCCACCCAGCACCAGACCTTCGAAGACACGAAGTGCTGCCGTCCGCCGCGAACCTCCCATATCCCATCGTCCGGCTCCCGCCAGTGGTCGATCACGAAGGCGACGACCCGCTGAAGGTACTCCCAGTACGCGGGGTCCATCTCCCCGCCGAACTTACGGTAGAGATGCGCTGAGTCCAGGATCTCACCGTAGATGTCCAGCTGGAACTGGGAGTACGCCGCGTTGCCGACGCGCACAGGACGCGAGCTACGGTATCCGTCCAACTCCGGCAGCTCCGTCTCTGTCAGCCGCCGCTCGCCTCCTAGGCCATACATAATCTGGAGATCCCGGGCGCGGCCCACGGTGCTCCACTCCAGCCAGTCCTTGAAGGCACGCGCCTCCGCCGTGTAGCCGATGATGTACAGCGCGTAGAGCGCGAACGACGCGTCTCTGATCCAGGTGAAGCGGTAGTCCCAGTTGCGGGAGCCGCCGATCGCCTCGGGCAAGGAGGTCGTCGCTGCAGCCAGAAGGGCGCCCGATGGCGCGTAGGTCAGCGCTTTGAGCGTAAGGGCGGAGCGGAGAACCTCGCCGCGGTACTCGCCGTCATACGTGCACAGCGAGGACCATTCCTCCCAGAATCGCTTCGTCTCCTCTAAGCGTTGACCGAGCTTACGGTGATCGAAGACGTCAAAATCGTGAGACGTGAACGGCCTGCTTCCAACGGGGAAGCGGGGCTGATGGGTGACGACCGCGCTTAGCTTCTCCCCGGACCTCAGCAGCCCCTTCGCCCGGAAGCCCCCGTCGGCCTCCTGAATGGGCGCCGAGCAGGAGAAGGAGAGAGCGTCCGCACCGCCGTGAGCGAAGCCCGCGTGGTCACCATGAAGCACCGCGTGAGGAACGATCGTTCCGTACTCAAAGCGGGGGCGACACTCCACCGTGAACCGGACAGTTCCGCTCACGCACTCCATGATCCGGGCCACCTGCCGGCGGCGGGCGCCGGTCCCCACCGGTTCGCTCGGCGCGGGATGCGGGTGCACAGGCATGAAATCAGTCAGTTTCGCTACCCCGGTGGCGGTTTCAAACGTCGTCTCCAAGATGTTTGTATTCGGCAGGTAACGTCTGCTCACCGATCTGACCTCTTCAGGCGCGACCTTGAAGTAGCCGCCTTTCCCCCAGTCAAGGATTCGGCTGAATACCGCGGGGCTATCGAATCGGGGAAAGCAGCACCAGTCGATGGAGCCCGTTTTGGAGACGAGGGCGCAAGAGTGCATGTCGCTGATTAGCCCGTAGTCGGAGATCGGGGGATAGGTACCTCTGTTACTCATGTCTCGATCTGCGCCCGCCTTCCTTCCTCAACGGAGGTGCCACGTTCGTGGCGCGATAAGCTCGTCCGCTTCGGGCGGTCCTCAACTGCCGGCCGAATACGCGCAAACCAGCGCGGGATTCTCCGGTGCGGGAGAACTCCTCTATCGACCCCCGGGCGAACTTGCGGAAACGTTCATCGTCTAGGTCGCTGCGGGCGAGGCCGATGATGCTCCCTTGCCTGGGCAACAGATCACTCGCAGCGAGGTTGTAGAGCGCGGGCAGAAGCTTGCGGCGGGACAGGTCACCGGACGCCCCAACAACGACGATGTCCTGGGGCGCCGACGGCTTCAGACTCATTCTGTCTTCACCGCGTGCCCGCTGCGGCGCAGCCGTTCCCTCATGTTTCTCCCATACGGCCAAGGCCGACCATGCCTAGTTGCATCGCTACAACACCTCCTCAATATCCGATAGCCGGACCCTGGCGACCCTCCGGCCGCGGGCCCGCAGCGCTTGCAGGTCACCCACCGCCTGAGCGTCGAGCAGACGCCGGAACGTGTACGACTTCCCGGGAATCGGCAAGTCCAGCGACGGCTCATCGACGACCTGAACGAAGACGCCCGTCGGCGGGCCGCCCTTGTGGAGCTGCCCGGTCGAGTGGAGGAAACGGGGACCGAAGCCAAGAGTGGTCGCCACGCGAAGATGATCGCGTAGCTTCATCCTGGCTGCCTGAAGCCTCGATACGTTGTCGGCAGTGCGGGGCAGGTAGGCCTGGATGGCCAGATAGTCGCTGGGGCGTACTTCCTCCAAGAGCGCCCCAAGGTCGTCATACGGCTCTGTTGGGAGGGCGTCCGCCTCCAGCAGGCGACGGGTAGCGTCCTTCGCCTCCTGAACGTTTGGCTGATCAAAGGGGTGGATGCCCAGGACGTGGCCGGCCACCGCCGTGGCGAACTCCCAGCGGAAGAACTCGGCCCCCAGCTTGTCCGCACCTTCGAAGGGGATGACCACGGACGGTTCCAGGGCGGTCTCCACACCAAGGGAGACGAACAGGCGGTCATCGCCGTAGACATCCGGCGGGCCCTGCGGCTCGCCATCGATGGGTACGATGCCGATGTCTTCCTTGCCGGTCGATTCGGCGATGATCTGCTCGAGCCAGGCGCCAAAGGCGGCTACCTCGTTGGGAAGCAGGAGGGTGAGCTTGTCCCGGCCGGCTTTTGCGGCTTCGCCCATGAGCGCGCCCAGCCAGAACCCCGGGTTGTCGCCAACGGGCACGTGCTCGGCGCAGGCGCAGGCCATCTCTTCTGCCGAGTCCAGCAGGGCGTGTACGTCCACGCCGATGAGCGCCGCCGGTACCAGGCCGAAGTACGAGAGTGCGGAGTAGCGCCCACCGATATCGGCCGGATTGAGGAACACCCGCCGGAACCCCTTCGAACGGGCCAGCGCCTCCAGCGGCGTCCCCGGGTCTGTGATGGCGACGAACTGCTTGCCGTCCCGCACCTTGTCGAAGAAGTAAGCGAATTGAGAGAGCGTCTCCACGGTGCCGCCCGATTTGCTTGCGACGATGAATAACGTGTTGCTGAGATCGCCGTCCTTCTCCACCGCCGCTATCGCCTCTGGGTGCGTGGTGTCCAGCGCAGTCAGCGGCTTGCCCCCGAACGTCGCCGAGAACACCTCCGCTGCCAGGCTGGATCCACCCATTCCCAGGAGGACGATCCGCTCGAATCCGGCGCAGCTCTGGGCGAACTCCCGCAGCTGATCCATATGCTCATGCATCTTCTCAGGGAGGCCCAGCCAGCCGAGGCGGTCGGCAATCTCAGTCGGGTCCGGCTTCCAGACGGTGTGGTCCAGCGCCCAGATGCGCCGAGGAACCCCCACCTTATCCATGGCCGCGAGGCGCTTCTCCAACGGCTTCGCCAGCGAGCCTACATTCACCAGTCGTTGCCCCACGTCGGAGACGATCCGTTCGCACTTCGCCTCGATCCCGGCCAGCAGCTTCTCGAAGTCGCCCTGAAACGCCGCCAGCCCGTCTTCCAGCAGCTTGGCCAACACCGCCTCCAGATCCACGCCCAACTCCGGTAACATACCGATGGTCATCTCAGCCTCTTCCGGATCCGACTCCAGCGCCGGCGGCGCCGACCTCAGCCGCCCGTGGTCGGCGAAGGCGTACAGCGTGCTCTCCGGCATCGTGTTCACGGTGTCGGCGCCGATAAGCTCCTCGACGTAGAGGACGTCGGAGTAACTCGGGTTCTTCGTTCCCGTGGACGCCCAGAGCGGGCGCTGGAGGCGCCCCCCCGCCGCCGCCAGCCGCTCCCAGCGCGGGCCGGAGAAGAGCGCGCGGAAGCGCCTGTAGGCTGTCTTTGCGTTGGCGATGGCCACCTTGCCTCGTAGCGGCGACTCGTCGGGCAGGAGCGCGTCCA
>JADFKX010000232.1 GCA_022564695.1 Chloroflexota bacterium
TCGGACGCGTCCCCTATATCGCCCATGACGACCACGGGTAAGAGCGTCTTATCGCGGCCCGTAGACACCAGGCGTTCATCACCGGTCTCGTAGAAGCTGGTCGCCCCTTCTACCACACCGTCCAGCCCTCGTATCTCCGCCAGCAAGCCATCGACGAACGCCTGGAACTCCGCATCATCCACTGTGGCGCTTGTAGACCCCACGATCACCAGCTCGCGGGCCTGCTCGGGACCCCGCAGGCGGTCCTCCAGGAGCTGATCGGCCCTCGCGGACTCCGGATCGTTCGTGATGGCGAACTCAGTTGTCAGGACGTCGCCGATGCCCGTGGCCAGGAAGCCGCCGGCCAGGAACAGCACGACCCAGAGGCCGACCACGACCCAGGGCCGGCGCGCGCTCGCCCGCGCAAGCTGTTCGGTCACACGAAATGAAGCCATCTCTTCTCCCCTAGCGCGCCTTATCTAGCGCGATTCGTCGTTTATTCCCGAGTGGTGAGGCCTGCGAAGACCTCCGGCATCTCAGTCTTGAGCTTATCCAGCATCTCCATCGCCCGGCGTACGTCAATGGCGTCTACCCGTGAACGCTCCGCGTCGAAGAACGATTCGTCCAGACGTTCGATCTTGTCGATCGCTGCTTCGATCCATTCGATGCCCGCACTGTAGTGCTTCAAGCCGGCGTCAACCGTGAGGTCCCAGAAGAACCCCGCACGATCCAGTCCGAACGTCCCGGCGAACTTCCCAATCAAGACACGGCCCTGCTCCTGTGCCTCGATAGTCTGTCTTAGCTCATCGGCGCGATGGCGCAGGACCGCGATGAGCTCCCCTTTAGGAAGGGAAGCGCCGAAAAAGACCTTTATCATGAGCGGCTCGCGGATCTGGACATGAGTCGCCGGCTGTGTTAGCCAATCGGAGAGTTCGCGGGCCCCGTCGTCGGTAATGGAGTAGACCTTGCGGTTGGGCTTGTCGGCTTGCACCTCCACCTCCATCTCAACCAGGCCTTCGGACTCGAGCTGCTTGAGGGTGGGGTACATCTGACTGAGCTCCGCGTTCCAGAAGTGGCCGATGGACGGATCGAATATCTTCTTGAGTTCGTAGCCGGTCATGGAGCCGTAGTTGAGGAACCCCAGGAGAGCGTGCTTCAACGACATCTCTTTTGCCTCTCTGTAGAGATACGGCGAGTGTCATATATCATCTCTTATATAATATAGTCTTGCTTTATAGTGTCAAGTGGATATGATATTCCTTTTATACAATCTTGTCGCCGATCATCATAGGGGCCAGCGAATGTCTGCGACCTTCTCAGGTTGCGGACGCGTTGGCGATCTCTTATCATCTTCCGAGAATACACGCCTCGATAGAGGCCATTCAGTGACGTAGATCACATTTGACGACCGTCGACATCGTTATCCCCGTCTACAACGAGGAGCGGGCGCTTCCTGCGACGATCCCCAGGCTCCGCGCCTTCCTTTCGGAACCGGCCTTCCCTTACTCCTGGCGTATCGTCATCGCCGACAACGCCTCCGTGGACGACACGCCCAACGTGGGCCGGAAGCTGGCCGACGAATACGGCGACGATGTGGAGTACGTGCGCATTGAGAAGAAGGGCCGTGGCCGGGCCCTCAAGCAAACGTGGCTGGCCAGCCCTATGGACGTCGTTAGCTACATGGACGTGGACCTCTCCACCGGCCTGGAGGCGTTCCCTGCCCTCATCGCCGCCATCGCCGAAGAGAAATACGACGTCGCCATCGGCTCGCGGCTGGCCCCGGGTGCGCGGGTGAAGCGGTCGCTCAAGCGGCGGGTGCTGACCACGGGCTACAACCTGCTCATCAAGGCGATGTTCCTGACTCGCTTCAGCGATGCCCAGTGCGGCTTCAAGGCCGTAAGCCGGCGGGCCGCCCAGCGCGTCCTGCCCCTGATAGAGGACAACAACTGGTTCTTCGATACGGAGCTCCTCATTCTGGCCGAGAAGCTGGGCTACCGCGTGAAGGACGTGCCGGTGTCATGGGACGAGGACCCGGACACGCGGGTGCATATCGGCAGCACAATCGCCGAGGACTTGCGAGGGTTGTTGCGGCTACGCCTGGGCCGCCCGTGGCGGGGCGCCGCGGCCCGTGCAGAGGTGGACTAGGCTCCTCAGCCGTCGAGCCCGTTTTCCGGGCCGCGCAGCGCAACCTATAATGGGAGCGCCATCCACTCATAGAAATGTCTACCTTCATCACGTCTCGCAAGCTCTGGCTGGGGTTAGGCGGCGCCGCCCTCTTCCTGGCCCTGTTCTTCTGGCGGACCGACCTGCCGGAAATCGTCGGCGAGCCCGTGGCCCCAACCCCGATCGGGGAGCAACCAGAATGAGCGAAGAACCGCGGACCGTCGGCATCATCGGCGGCGGCGTGGCCGGCCTCACCGCTGCCTACCGCCTTCTCCAGAAGGGGCACCGCGTACAGCTGTTTGAGGCC
>JADFKX010000068.1 GCA_022564695.1 Chloroflexota bacterium
CTCATCTTTGGCCATAGCGGGTGGGCTAGTGTTGTGGGGTCTCGTCTTGGGGTGGGTCATCGGCAGCAGATCCCGATGCTGCATCAGGGGGTGTCTGCGGGGGAGGCTGGAGTGGCCGCTCCTCGTCTGGGGCAGGGGTGTCCAATGCGGGTCCGGGCGGCGAGTCGCCGGCGGGCGGTGTGGGTGGGGTCGCCATCGGCGGCTGCGGCTCGACAGGGGGCGTGGGTTCGGTCGGTGTCACCGGCTCGGGGGGAGTCTCCGGGGTTGGCGGCTGAGCCACCGAGGAGGCTACGGGCTCTGTCTTTGCCGGGCCGAAGACGATGCGCACGCTGGGTGGCGCGGCGACGGGCAGGCCCAGGTCCGACTGGAGCGTCTCCACGACCACGCGTGACGCTTCCTGCGTGACCAGTGCTATGTTGGCGTTCGGTGTGATGGTCAGGTCCAGCTTCATGCCGACGCCCTTGTTCTGGGAGAAGACGCGGGCCCTGGCGGCGGAAACCTGGGGCAACGCGGTGAGCGCCTCCTCCAGACGCTCCCTCAGCGGCTCGGCGGGGACGATGGTGGTGGCCCCGGCCTGCTCTACCCTGATCTCCCGCGTCTCTTCCTCCGGGGCCAACTCTACGATGATGACGAGCAGCGCGAGGACGATGAGCACCAGGGCGCCCAGGGTCAGTATCAGCTTCGACGCGGTATCGCGATGGTCGTCCAGGTACTCGACGAAGTCTCCCAGGTTGTCGACAGCCAACTCGGCGTCGGACCAAGCGAGGAAGATGGCCACCGCCATGAGGACGATCCACAGAGCAGCCAGGAGGACGATGGCCGTACGGTTAGTTTCGTTCATGTCAAAGGTATCGCTGCTGGCTCCGGCGAGGCGCTGAGGCCTTCGTCCTGAAGGGCGAGTAGCCGCGTGGGCAGGAGTTTGTTGGTCAGGTCGTCATCGGCGCGAGTGTAGACGCGGAGGTAGTTGGGGGTCAATCCCTGCCAGAGGCCACGCTTCCGTTCCTCCCAGAGGACGGGCATTAGTCGGCCCAGGTGGCGGCGGCGGAAGGTCCGCGCGGAGGCATCGGCTAGCGTAAGCAGCCGCTCCAGCCGGCGGCGGCGGACGGCCACGGGGAGTTGGTTCCGCATGAGGTTGGCGGCGGTGCCTGGCCGGCGGGAGTAGGGGAAGGCGTGGATGGCGGCGAAGCCTATCTCCTCGCACAGGCTGTGTGTGGCCTCGAAATCGGCATCCGTCTCGTCGGGGAAGCCGGCGATGACGTCGGTGGTGATCGCCACGTCGGGCACGAGTTCGCGAATGAGGGCGACGGCGCTGCGGAAACGTTCGGCTGTGTAGCGGCGGCGCATGAGGCGGAGGACGGTATCGGACCCGCTCTGGAGGGGGAGGTGAAAGTGGGGGCAGAGGCGGGGGTCACGCCATAGCCCTAGCAGCTCTGGCGTGATGTCCTGGGCCTGGAGGGAGGAGAGGCGGATGCGGGGCACTGAGGTGCGCTCCAGCAGCGCCTCCAGAAGGCGGCGCGGCCCCGGCTCGTCCCAGCCCAGGTCGCGTCCGTAGTTGCCAAGCTGCGTGCCCGTAAGCACGACCTCCAGGACGCCCTCTTGCTCGCGTGCCAGTACCTCCTGGACTACCTCGTCGATAGCTATGCTGCGCTCGCGGCCGCGAGTGCGGGGCACGATGCAGAAGGCGCATAGCTCGTTGCAGCCTTCCTGGATACTGATGAAAGCTCGGGTACGCAATCCGCTCCTCACGGGGGTGGGGCAGCCGGCGGCGGGGTCGCCGCGGCTTTGGAGCCGCTCCAGCAGCAGTGAGGGGATCTCCGGCTTGGCGGCGTTGCCCAGGACGAAGTCGGCGCCGGTGATCTCGGCGACGTTATCGGGGGCGGTCTCGGCGTAGCAGCCGGTGAGGACGATGGTGGCGTCAGGGGAGAGGCGACGGGCCAGGCGGGTAAGATGACGCGCCTTGCGGTCCGCGACGTGGGTGACGGAGCAGGTGTTGATGACGAAGGCGTCGGCGCCCTTCTGGGGGCGGCCTACGACACGGACGCCGCCGCCAGCGAGCCGGCGGGCGATCGTCTCGGCGTCGGCCTGGTTAAGCTTGCAGCCGAGGGTTAGGATGGAGACGGTGGGCTGTTCTGGCATCTGTGGCCATGATAGCCCGAAGGCTCGCGCGCGTCCAACGGTGGAGAGGCGCAGCTCTGGGTGGGGTCAGGCTTAAGCCTGACCCGTTTTATACAGTGGGGAGGCTTACCCGCAGCGGGAGAATCCGCAGACGGGGCAGCAGTCGCAGCCCTCGGCGTGGACGAGGGGGCCGCCGCAGTCGGGGCAGCGGACGTTGCGCGAGAGGGGGAGTCGCAGTTGGGTGCCTATAAGCTTGCGCATGACCGTTCTCCTTCGGCAATAGAACTGGTGTGCTAACTATAAGAGAACGCCCGTTCTGTTGTCAAGGGGTTTGGAGAAGGTTTTTTGGTAGATTCATCGCGGTTGCTCCCCTGCCTTGAGGACGCCTATTATGCTGGCGTGACGCCATGAAGATCGTGATAGCGCCGCAGGAGTTCAAGGGGAGCCTTAGCGCATCCGAGGCGGCGGTGGCGATGGCCGAGGGCGCGCGCAGCGCCCTGCCCGAAGCCGAGCTGGAGCCGATCCCAATGGCGGACGGCGGCCCGGGGACGGTGGAGGCGGTGGTGGCCGCCGCGCAGGGGCGGGTCGTCACAGACACCGTCCAGGACCCGCTGGGCAGGCCGGTGGCTGCTCAGTGGGGGATCGTCGGCGGGGGGAAGACGGCCGTTATCGAGATGGCGGCCGCGGCCGGCCTGTGGCGGCTGACCGCTGATGAGCGCGACCCGCGGATCGCGTCCACGCACGGAGTTGGTGAGCTGGTGCTGGCGGCGCTGGAAGCGGGGTGCGAGCGGCTGATCATCGGCCAGGGGGGGAGCGCCACCAACGATGGCGGTACCGGCATGGCGCAGGCGCTGGGGGTGCGCTTCCTGGACGCGGAGGGCGGCGAACTTCCCTCCGGTGGGGCGGCGCTGGCCCGCCTGGAGCGCATCGATACCAGCGGCCTCGATAAGAGGCGGAGTCGCTGTGAGGTGACGGCGGCGACGGACGTGACGAACCCGCTGTGCGGGCCGGAGGGAGCGTCGCTGGTGTACGGGCCTCAGAAGGGAGCGGACGCAGAGGCGGCGCGGGAGCTGGACGCGGCTCTGCGCTGTTACGCTGAGGTTGTGGAGCGGGATGTGGCTGTGTCGGTCATCGACGTGCCTGGAGCGGGGGCCGCCGGAGGGCTGGGCGCGGGGCTAATCGCCTTCCTGGGGGCGCGGATCGAGCCCGGCCTGGAGGTGGTGGCGGGGGTCGTGCGCCTGCGAGAGCGCCTGCGTGGAGCCGACCTGGTGCTGACCGGGGAAGGCTGTCTGGATGGGCAGACGGGCTACGGCAAGGTTGTGGCCGGGGTGGCGCGGCTAGCGGCGGCGGAAGGGGTGACGGTCATCGCGGTGGCGGGCTCGCTGGGCCGCGGCTGGGAGCGCATCCTGGCGATGGGGGTTGAAGGGGTGGAGGCGATCGTGCCGAGGCTGGCGACACAGGAGGAGGCGATGAAGCGGCCGGCGGAGCTGCTGGCGGAGGCGACCGCGAGGGCGGTCAACGGCTGGCTGAGGATGCGGTCCATAGGAGGCAAGCGCGATGGCTAGCGGTTATGCGGAGGAGCTCCGCACCGTAGGGCGTATGTTGTGGGAGGCGGGGCTGGTGTCTTCTAACGGCGGGAATATGAGCGTTCGCCTGCCGGATGGGGGGCTGCTGGTCACACGCACGGGGGCGATGCTGGGCCGCATAGGCGAGGGCGACCTGGTGACGGTGGCGGCCGACGGCTCATCGCCGGGCGAGCCGTCGATGGACACGGAGGTGCATCGGGCGGTGTACGAGGCGACGGGCGCGGGGGTGGTGCTGCACGCGCACCCGCGACACGCCATCGCTCTTTCACTGGTGGCGGATGCGGTGGAGCCGGTGGACGCTGAGGGGCGGCTGAGGCTGGGCATAGTGCCGGTGGTAGAGCCGGAGCGAATAGCGAAGGCGCTGCGAGAGTCGCCCATCGTGCTGGCCCGCGGCCACGGCTCCTACGCCCGCGGCGATGATCTCTGGCAGGCGCTCCAGTGGACCAGCGTGCTGGAGGAGAGCGCGGAGGTGCTGTGGCTGCTGCGGGCTATGCGGCAGCCGTAGGGCCATAGCCCCGTACGGCGACCCGGCCAAGAGGCAAGGGCAGGCCTCGGGTTGCCAGGCAGGGGGTGGAGGTCTGAAGGCCTCCGCTACAAGGTTTTGCTCGCCGTCGGCCCTATACCACTGCTGGGGCTTGGCGGTGCGGTCACTACATCCGGCTCCCTGGGCTGGAACAGGTGCAGGAACACCAGCAGGCCCAGCGCCGTGGCCACCACGATGGGGATGAACACGCTCTCGAAGCTGAAGTCGCCCGCGCCCCAGTGGTAAACGTTGGCCACGATGGCTGCCCCTTGCTCGATGAGGGCGAGCCAGAACACCCGCTGATAGCGCACCGGGTCTCGGGAACAGTACAGGTACAGCACCGCCAGGGGGATCGCCTCCCAGCTCAGGGCGCGGCCGCCCAGCGCCCCGTCCAGCTCGCGGTTGTGGAGGTCGAGGAACAGGCCGCTGGAGGTGAAGAACTCGGTGAGGGCACCGATGATGGCCCACACTGCCAGGAGGATGAGGACGACGCGGGGTTGGCGTAGGGTGGTCCAGAAGGGGTTCTCAGCGGGAGGCTGCGACGGCGCAGCCGGGGTTGTCTCTTCCATAAGGAACCTCCTTTAGCCGATGCCCAACTCGTGCAGACGGTCCTCGTCGATGCCCAGATAGTGACCGATCTCATGGAGAACGGTCTGGCGTACCTGCTCCACGATTTCGGCTTCGCTGCGGCAATGCCGTTCGTGGGTGTGTTGGTAGATGACGATGGTATCGGGCAGGGCCATCGAGTAGTGGTACCCCCTCTCGGGTAGGGGGACTCCTATGTAGACGCCGAACAGGGAGCCGCGGCGCACGCCGGCGCGTCTCAGCTCGGCCGGAGTGGGGCGCCAGCGCACCTGGATGTCGATGTTCTCCAGGGCGTCGCGGAACTGGTCGGGGAGCTCTTTCAGGGATTTTAGGACCAGGCGTTCAAACTCGCTACGGCGCATCGGCTAGCAGGCGCGCACCCACAGGTCGTGATAGCCGGCGCCGGTGATGGCGTTGTAGGTCTCCACTCGTTCTATGAACTCCATCTCGCGGAAGGCGTCCGCGGTGCGGTCGGCGATCTGGGAGACGCCGGAGGCGCCGATGCGCGGCAGGATGTGGTCCCAAGCGCCGAAGTCCGCCAGGCTGTGGACGTGCTTGGCACACCAGACGCTGCTGATCTTCTCCGGCAGCCTGAAGAGGGGGCGCGTCTGCTTGATAGTCTTAAGCCGTTCCTCCGGGGAGGCGGCGCGGGGCACCAGCCGGAGGAGAGGGCCCTCCGTCTCGTTGTGGCAGGTGTCGAACAGGAGGCGATGAGGCGTTGTGACGAACCGGAAGGTGATCACCTCCGCCGAGTCGATCACTTCAAAGACGGCGCGCAGGTTGATGGGGCTATCCATATCCATCGCCGGTGGGTTCCTCTTTAGGCGACATTGTAGCACCGCAACGGAGGGCGGGGCTACGCGGGCATTAGGAGCCCAGCAGTGCCGCCTCCAGGGCCTGGCGTGCCTTGGGCCCCGCCTCAGTCGAGCTCAGCTCGCCTTCTTCCAGCGCGACTAGGGCGAGCGCGGAGGGCGCCGAGCGGTTGGCGTAGGCGACGAAGAATACGTGGTTAGCGCCGAAGGCGAGGTCTTCGGCGGTGCCGGACTTGCCGGCCACATCCAGAGGGGAGGAGGCAAAAACCGAGTAGGAGGTGCCGCCGGGGTTCTGAACGACGAGTGTGAGGCCGCTGCGGATCTCGGCCAGGGTGGCGGCGGATATAGGAAGGGGGCCTATCTCCTCAGCCGTGAACTCCTGGGCGGCGGCGCCGCCTGCATCGGCGATGCTCTTTACCAGAAGCGGCTTGCGTAAGACGCCATCGCCGGCGATGGCGGAGTAGGCGTTGGCGATCTGAAGGGGGGTGACGAGGACGAAGCCCTGGCCGATCCCCATGTTTACGCTATCGCCGCTGTACCAGGGCTCGCTGCGGTTCTCTTGTTTCCATTGCGCATCGGGCACGACGCCGGGGGCCTCGTCCAGGGCGTTGATGCCGGTGAACCCGCCGAAGCCGAAGCCCCGCGCGAACTCCGGCAGGATATCGGGATCGATGAGGTCCAGCCTGAGGGCGATCTCGTAGAAGACGGGGTTGCAGGATGCCATGAGGCCCTGCGCAACGGTGAGGAAGCCGCGGTCCACAGTCTGCCAGTTGTTCTTGGGGAAGTCTTCGCCCAGGCCTGTCCACACGGGCACGCAGCGGAACGTCTCGCCGGCGGAGACCCCGCCCTTCTCCAGGCCTGCCGCCATGGTGATCGGCTTGAAGGTGGACCCGGGCGGGTAGGTAGCCAGCAGGGGCCGGTGCAGGAACGGCAGGCGTTCATCGTTGGCGAGCTTGTTGTACTCCTCGTTGCTGAGACCGTCGGTGAGCGATTGGGGGTTGAATCTGGGGTAGGAGGCCAGGGCGAGCACGCCGTTGTCTCGCGGGTCCATGACGACGATAGAGCCAACCCGCTCGCCGAGCGAGCTCTCCGTCGCCTTCTGAATATCAATGTCCAGGGTGAGGATGACGTCCTTGCCGGCCTGGGTCGGCCTCTCGGCGATGGTGCGGCTGACGGTGCCTTCAGGGGTGATCGTGGCCAGAGTGCCGCCGTGCTCGCCGGCCAGGGCCTCATCGAACTGGGCCTCCAGGCCGAAGGCGCCGAGTTTGTCGCCGGCGCGGTAGCCCTGCACCGCCAACTCCTCCAGCTGTTCGGCGGTGACCTCCGCCATGTAGCCCAGGACGTGGGCGGCGGAATCACCGTTGGGGTAGATGCGCTGCGTCTCCTCCCGCACCACAACTCCCAGGTCGGAGAGGGCGTAGAACTTATCCAGCGCCTCGGCGCTGGTGCCGTAGGGCAAGGTGGTGACCGGGATGAAGTAGTAGGACGGTAGATCAGTCTCCACCTGGGCGCGAACGTCGGCCTCGGAGATGCTGAGGGCGGAGGCGAGGCCGGAGATGAGCGCCTCCTTATCGGTGGTAAGGTCTGGCACGAAGCCGATGACCGGTAGGCTGGCGTCCACCGCCAGCTCCTTACCGTTGCGGTCCAGGATGGAGCCGCGTCGGGGTGTGTCGGTGAAGAAGTGGACGAGGGAGCGGTCGTCCAGCTCGGCGAAGATGAGGGAGGGGCTCCACTCCACGTGCCACTCCTCCCTGCGCTCCGGCGTCGTGCCGGCGGAAGCCGAGACCGTTACCTCCTCCCGCACCAGGGTGATCCTTTGCGCCTGGTTGATGTCGTCGAAGAAGGAGGTGTGAACGGTGACGCTAACCGGAATCTCCGTGTCGTCATCCACTACGTTGGGTCCGAGCACGTAGTCGATGCCGGTGATTGTGGCCTCATCAGCGATGTCGTTGTAGCGCTTCACGAAGTCCTCTTTGCTGATCGACGCTCGCGCTTCGGCGGAGATCAGCTCGTACATATCGCCGTACTCCTGCTTCTGCCAGAGGTCAAGGAATCGCTGCGCGGTTCCCAAGGGTGTCTTGGGGGGTTTGGCCTCCGCCTGGGGAGATGACTCTCCGCAGGCGGAGACGACGAGAACCACTAGGACCAGGATTAGGAGCGGCAGGGTGGTGAGCCAGCGCATGACGGCAGTGTCCTATTTTACCAGTAGAACGACGCGGCTGCGTCCTGGGTGCGCCTGCTTGCCCCCGCCGGGGGCGCGTCTGCCTCCGGCTGATGCAGGCAGGCAGGTTTACGCTAGCGTGCTTCATGGGTAGGATTAGTGCCAATAGACTATGGAAGGTATCACTGGCATACTCGTCGACCTGTTCATCCTGTTCTCGGCGGCGAAAGTGGCGGGCGAGCTTTTCACCAGGCTGCGTCAGCCACCCATAGTGGGCGAGGTGCTGGCCGGCGTGCTCATTGGCCCTCACGCGCTGGGGCTCATCGGCCTGCCGGATAGCGCTCTGATCGAGCTGTTCGGCGGCGATGAGAAGGCGGCCGAGGAAGCCCTCACCGTCGTCCTCGACGTCATCGCCGAGCTGGGCGTGATCATCCTTCTCTTCTTCGTGGGGCTGGAGACGCGGCTGAGCGATCTGCTGGAGGTTGGTGGCCGCGCCACAATGGTGGCGGTGCTGGGTATCATCTTCCCCTTCATCCTGGGCTTTGCGTTCATCTGGCTAACAGATCCCGTTGCCTCAGCTGATCTCGGGATTGAGGCGGCGTTTGTAGCCACGGCGATGGTGGCCACCAGCATCGGCATTACGGCTCGGGTGCTGGGCGACATTGGCGCTATCCGCACTCGCGAGGCGCGGATCATCCTGGGCGCGGCGGTGGTGGACGATATCCTGGCGCTGCTGATGTTGTCTGTGGTCGTCGGTCTCGGTGGCGATGACTTCGACGCACTGGAGCTGGGGTTGACTGCGCTGGCTGCGGTGGCGTTCGTGACGTTCGCCGCGCTGGTGGGCACGCGGGTGATCCGGCAGTACAGCATCCACCTGGAGAAGCTGAAGATACGAAACGCGCCGTTCCTGGTGGCGATGATCGTGATGCTGGGCCTGTCCGCGCTGGCTGGGATCATCGGTCTGGCGGCGATCATCGGCGCTTTCCTGGCGGGGATGATGCTGGCGGAGGCGAAGGAGAGGTTCAACCTGGAGCAGCAGGCGCTGCCTGTGTACGAGTTCCTGGTACCGTTCTTCTTCGTGATCATCGGCACGAAGGTAGACCCGGGAGCGTTTATGGACAGCACGATACTGATGGTCGCGCTGGGGGTGACGGGGCTAGCCGTGCTTGGCAAGCTGATAGGCGGCGGCATCGCCTCGGCCGGGCTGCCCGTTCGCTCGGCTGCCATAATCGGGACGGGGATGGTGCCGCGGGGCGAGGTGGGGCTGGTAGTGGCGAGCATCGGCGCGGGTATGGGCGCCATCTCCGATGATATCTTCTCTGTCGTCGTATTCATGAGCATCGCCACCACGATCCTCGCCCCGCCCGCCCTGGTGGCGCTCTACCGCGGCTACCGGTTCACGGCCGAGGATGTTACGGAGGCGCCGGAAGAGCCCCCCCTCCCAGATCTATAGCGACGGTCCATGGCCGTACAGCCTGAGGACGTCCGTCTACTAGCGAACAACAGCTTCCGCCGCCTGGTGGAGTCGCGCGCGGTGGGCCAGATAGGCCAGAACGCGATGCTGTTCACGCTGTTGATCCTGGTGGTTAATGAGACCGGCTCCAGCATCAACAGCACGCTGCTGGTCACGGCCTGGATCGTACCCTCCATCCTGCTGGGGATTCCGGCGGGGGGGCTGGCGGACGTCCTGCCGAGGCGCCCGCTGCTGGTCCTGGGATACGCGGTGCGCGTCGCCCTCGTCGTCCTGATGATCGTCAACGTGGACGATGTGTGGACCATATACCTGCTGGTGCTGGCTTTCTCCACGGTGAACCAGTTTACGGGGCCGGCTGAATCGGCGGCGCTGCCGGGGCTGGTGCGGCGAGACCAGTTGACGGGCGGCAACTCCTGGATGTTGTTCACGATCATGGTGGGGCAGGCGGTGGGCGCCGTAGCGCTGGCCCCCGATCGGGAAGGCACACGTCAGAA
>JADFKX010000233.1:0-2031 GCA_022564695.1 Chloroflexota bacterium
CGAGTCCCTCCCTTTTGGGCTTCGTCTGGCAGATCCTTTGGGCGGTGTCTGTCCGGCAACTTCCGCCGCCCGCTACCGCCATCATTGTTACAGGCGAAGGTGAACACGCCGGTAGAGGAATGGCCGCGGTAGGTAAAGGTTTGGTAAAGACCGGCTGCACGCGGACAATTGCTCTGCACGCGGAGCTTGGAGAGCAATCTGTGCTCACCTGTGACCATGTGCTAAGCTAGCGCTGCCTATCGTTACCGTAAACGTGAGGAGGCCCCATGCGAGAAGCAGTCGTCGTTGATATGGTACGTACGCCCTTCGGCCGCGCCGGACAGCGGGGCGTATTCCGCGATATAACCCACGTTGAGCTGGTTACCTCCCTGCTCAAGTCAATCCTGGAGCGCAACAAGCTGCCCGCTGAGGAGGTGGACGAGCTGCTCATGGGCTCCGTGGGCATCGCCGGTATGCTCACCCGGTCGCGCCACTACCTGTTCGAGGCCGGCTTGCCATTCACTATCTCCGCTACGGATATGAACAAGCAGTGCGGCTCCTCGCTCCAGGCCGTCGCCCAGGGCGCGTTCGCCATCAAGTGCGATATGTCGGACGTCATCCTCGCCGGTGGCATCGAGACGATGGACCGCGTTCAGCCGATCTCTCCCGGGGATGAGCGTAACCTGGGTCAGGTGCAGACGGCGGAGGTGATGGCCAAGGAGATGCTTCCCACCTCCTGGCCGGACGAGAAAAAGCCTGATTGGACCAAGCGTTGGTACGAGGTGACAGAGCCCTGGATCATGGATATGGGCATGACCGCCGAGAAGCTCGCCAGGGAGCGCAACGTCTCTCGCGAGGACGCCGACCAGTTCGCCCTGGATAGCCACCGCAAGGCGGTCCGCGCCCGTGATGAGGGGCTCTTCGCGGACGAGATCAACCCCGTCACCATCAGCTACTCCGATGGTTCCAGCACCACCGTGGACACGGACCAGTGCCCCCGCGGGGACACCTCGCTCGAAAAGCTGACGTCGCTCAAGCCCTCCTTCCGCGAGGACGGCCTGGTGACGGCGGGCAACTCCTGCCCCCGTACGGACGGCGCCTCCATGGTGCTCCTCATGGAGAAAGAGGCGGCTAAGGAGAAGGGGCTGAAGCCGCTGGCTACCGTGAAGCACGCTGCCACCATCGGCGTGGACCCGACGATCATGGGCATCGGCCCGGCGCCGGCCACCCAGAAGCTCCTTAAGCGCACCGGCATGTCCATCGGCGACTTCGATCTCATCGAGATCAACGAGGCGTTCGCCTGTCAGGTCCTCGCTGTCGGGAAAGAGCTGAACTGGGACTGGGACAAGGTCAACCCCAACGGCGGCGCCGTCGCCCTCGGGCACCCGCTGGGTGCCACTGGCGGCCGGCTCATCGGCACTATCGCCTACGAGATGAACCGCAGTGACGCCGAGTGGGGGCTGGTCACGCTCTGCATGGGTGGCGGCATGGGCATGTCCGTCGCCCTACAGCGCGAAAACTACGACTGGTAGGCCGCTGGCTCCCAAAACTAACAGGCTCCCGAACTGACGGGGGGCACGGGCGTTCCGCGCTTATTCCGGTTAGCTGTCGCTTAGCGCCGCGAGGACCGGCGCCGTCACGCTAGACTGCATCAGCTTCGCCTGCACTATCGTGCGGGTGGTGTAATCTCCCCCAAACTGCTGGCTGGGGTCCGGGATCCAGGTGCCGCCGCAGGTGATCAGAGTGACCGTGTCCGTCTCCGTTGGGGCCATGACCTTGAGTGATTCGGTGTCATAGGGGTCCACGGCGAAGTTGGCGAACACCTCGTACGTGTACTCGCGCCCGTCGTCGGAAACCAGGCGGACAACGTCGCCTGCCTCCAGGTCATCCAGGTTCGCGAACACTGCCGGGGCGCGATTCCAGTTGATGTGCCCGGCGAATACGGCGTTGCTGCCGGCCCCGGGCTTGGACGAGAAGTCGTACCAGGCCACTACCTCGGCGGCATCTTCCGCTAACGGGACCTCAGGCACACCATCCGCGTCCAGTTTATAT
>JADFKX010000233.1:2041-2425 GCA_022564695.1 Chloroflexota bacterium
GATCACCAGGCGCAGGGGAACGGTGACCGCGGGGGCCTCCGGCGCCGGCGCCGTGCGCTGCGGGTTGTTGTAGGGGATGGCGACCGGCAGATTGGGCACATCTTCGATGCTTAGCGACTGGTCTGAGACCGATGACGTTTCGGGCGTGGATACGCCGTCGTCGAAGTAGCTGATGAGGCCGATGCCGACCAGGGTAGCGCCCGTCGCTAACAGCGCCGCGCCGAGGCCGAGGGTTAGCCCCCTACGCAGGCGTGTGAAGGTTCCCGGGCTCCCAAATGAAAAACGTCCCAATCTACTCTCCCGCGCCTATTATAACAAGCGTCCCATATATCGTGTTACCATCTTTGTGAATACACGGTTAACCGTAATACGGTGTCAACCTTC
>JADFKX010000234.1 GCA_022564695.1 Chloroflexota bacterium
CTTCGCCGAACGCGAGCTGCTGGTGGTGTTCGACGAGCGCTCCCAGACGGGACAGATCTTCCGGCGCGAAGTGGACGGTCGCACACTCACCTTCGATCTGATATCTCTCAGCGATGGGGACGTGATCGTGCGCGACAGGGAGACGGGCTCGACGTGGTCGGGACTGTCGGGGCAAGCGCTGGAGGGCCCACTGGCGGGCCGCACTCTCCAGCAGATGCCCGCCTTCTACGCCTTCTGGTTCGCCTGGAAGGACTTCTTCATCGAGGCCGAACTCTACGAGAAGCCGACTTCAAGCTGACTGAGGCTTGTGTCGGACGGACGGACGGCCCGGACGTGCGATAATCCAGCGTGATGCCACCTCGTCGAACCAAGATCATCGCCACCGTCGGGCCCGCTTCCCGGAGCGAGGCTGCAGTGCGCTCGCTCATCGATGCCGGCGTCGACGCCTTTCGCCTCAACTTCTCCTACGGCAACCACGACGAGCACGCCGAGGCGATCGACCTCATTCGAAGGCTGTCCCGCGATGCAGGCCGGCCGGTGGCCATTATGCAGGACCTCCAGGGGCCGAAGGTCAGGGTAGGCAAGCTAGCGAATGGGCCCTACCGGCTGGAGCCGGGTGACGAAACGACGTTCACGACCGATGACGTCAGAGGCGATGCCGCCTGCGTCCCCGTGACCTACGCAGCGCTGCCGCAGGTCATCAAGGCGGGCGACCGCATCCTGCTGGGCGACGGCGAGGCGGAGCTAAGGGTGGAGTCGGTCGCGGGACCGGAGGTGCGCGCCCGCGTGATCGAAGGCGGTGTCCTCAAGGAGAACCAGGGGATGCACCTTCCGGGCGTTGCCCTCAGGGAAGAGGCGCTCAGCGAGAAGGACCTGGCCGACCTCCGGTTGGGAGTCCGGCTGGGTGTGGACTACGTTGCCCTCTCCTTCGTGCGCAGCGGCGATGACGTTTGGCACCTGAAGGAGCTCATCAAGGAGCAGGGGGCACGTATCCCGGTCATCGCCAAGCTGGAGAAGAAAGAGGCGATTGAGGCCCTGGGCGAGATCATCGCCGCTGCCGATGGCGTCATGGTCGCCCGCGGCGACCTGGGTCTGGAGCTGGGTCCCGAAAAGGTGCCGCTCCTGCAGAAGCGGATCATCCGCCAGGCGAACCGGCGCGGGATCCTTGTGATCACCGCCACCCAGATGCTGGAGTCCATGACCAGCAGCCCACGGCCGACCCGCGCGGAGGCCTCCGACGTGGCCAACGCCATCTTGGACGGAACGGATGCCGTAATGCTTTCCGCGGAGACGGCGGTGGGACGCTACCCGGTTCAAGCGGTGCGCATGATGGCCCGCATCGCTGAGGAGGCGGAGAGTGAACCGGGAGGCGGGCACGCCGAGGGGCGCCGGCTGAGCCACGCCCACGCCATGAGCCGCGCCGCCTGCGTGCTGGCCGGCGACGTCCACGCCTCGGCCATCGTCGTCTTCACCCGCTCCGGCTACTCGGCCTACCTTGTATCGAAGGAGCGACCGCGGATTCCGATCTTCGCATTCACGCCCAGCGAGGCGGTGTCTCGACAGATGGCGTTATGGTGGGGCGTCACGCCGCTGGTCGCCGACTTCGCGCCGTCGGTGGAAGAGATGATCCCCCACACGGACCGCTATCTGGTGGAACAGGGCCTACTACAAAAGGGGGACGTGGTAGTCATCGCCCGCTGGTCACCGCTACGGGCTAAGGCCTGGACGAACTTCGTTCAGCTCCACCGTCTGGCCACCAAGAGCGCTAACGCCGGACTCTCCACAGACTGACTCGCTGCTGGCGAACGCCCACTCGAAGAGCGCCACGGCGTCCTCGTAGATGCTTGAGCTGCCCAGCGCTGAGACGATGAGGCGTCTCCCCTCCCTCTCCGCCGCCGCCACGATAGTCTGTTGCGCCTCATCCGTGTAGCCGATTTTCACCCCCAGAGAGTCCGGATACGAATACACGAGCCGGTTGCCGTTCCACGGAGGCGGGCCGTCCCAGGCCGGCTGGTAGGTGGTTGTACGGACGATGCCCGCCAGCTCCGGCTGCCCGATCAGCTCCCGCCCAAGCATGGCGATATCGAACGCGGAGGTGTACTGGCCAAGCTCATCCAGGCCGTGAGGGTTCGTGAAGTGGGTGTCGCTCAGCCCTAGCTGCTCCACCTTGTCGTTCATCAGCTCGACGAAGGCAGTGGTGGTGAAGCCAACGTGTTCAGCGATAGCGACGGCGGCATCGTTACCGGAAGGGAGGAGCAGACCGTAGAGCAGATCGCGCAGGCTAAGCTGCTGTCCGGGCTCCAGCCCCATGACAGTCGAGTCTGTGGTGAGGGCAATCTCCGCCCCATCCACCCTCACGTCAACGATCTCC
>JADFKX010000235.1 GCA_022564695.1 Chloroflexota bacterium
GTGCTTCTAGGGGGGACGGAATACGTGTGAAACAAGCGCTCTCCCACTGAGCTAACCGCCCGCCGCCATCGTTAACGTAGAACCGCACCTTCTAGGTAACCAAGGTAGCGCGAGAAAGGCTGGTAGCAGGGGCGGGAATCGAACCCGCGACACATGGCTTATGAAGCCACTGCTCTAACCGCTGAGCTACCCTGCCGCCGATGGCGAGTGTAGCAACGAGATAGCAAGCCGGTCAACAGCCTCCCGCCGGGTAGCAGCGCTTGATAGAATGAGTGTGCGATGGCCACCGTAGCCCTCAATCAGTTACGAGAGCAGGTTCGCGCCCTGCCCGCGCGCCCGGGCGTCTATATCTTCCGTAACGCTAAGGACGACGTGATCTACGTGGGCAAGGCGGCCTCCCTCAGGAGCCGCGTGCGCTCCTACTTCGGTTCGCCTCAAAGCCTCGAGGCGAAGACGCGCCGCCTGGTGGAGAAAGTCGCCGATATGGAGTACGTCGTCACCGCCAGCGCCCAGGAGGCGCTTATCCTTGAGGCCAGCCTGGTCAAGCGCCACCAGCCGTTCTTCAACGTTCGCCTCAAGGACGATAAGCACTACCCCTACCTGAAGATCGACCTGTCCGAGGAGTGGCCGCGGGTGGAGATCACGCGGCGGGTACTGGACGACGGCGCCCGCTACTTCGGGCCCTTCGCCTCGGCCGGTTCGGTCCGGCGCACGCTGGGCCTGGTGCAGAAGCTGTTCCCCTGGCGCTCCTGCACCAAGACGATCACCGGCAACGACCCTCGCCCCTGCCTGGACTATTACATCCAACGCTGCATCGGCCCCTGCGCCTCGCTCTGCTCCAAGCAGGAATACGACGAAGTCGTCCGGCAGGTGATCCTGTTCCTGGAGGGGCGCACGGAGGAGGTGACGCGAGGTCTCCGCCGTAGTATGGGGGAGGCGTCAGCGAGCCTGGAGTACGAGCGGGCGGCCCGCCTGCGCGACCAGGTCCAGGCCATCGAACGGACGACGGAGCGGCAGGTGATGGCGCTGCCGGATCGCGTGGATATGGACGTGTTCGGCCTGGCGCGGGAGGGCGCGGAGGCCGGTGTGCAGGTGTTCTTCGTGCGCCAGGGCAACGTCATCGGTCGCGATACGTTCGCGCTGGACGGCGCCACGGACGAGCCGGAGGCCGAGGTGCTGGCCAGCTTCCTGAAGCAGTTCTACCAGTCGACGGCGTACGTGCCGAAGCGGGTGCTCCTCCCCTTCCCCGTGAGCGACCAGACCCTCATCCAGGAGTGGCTGTCGCAGCGGCGGGGGAAGAAGGTGGAGGTGCTGGCGCCGCAGCGGGGCGATAAGCGGGCGCTGGTGCAGACTGCCGTGGAGAACGCCCGCGAGTCGCTACAGGCGGCGCGTGCCAAGTGGCTGGCGGACAGCGGCAAGGCGCGCGAGGCGCTGGGGCAGCTAGAGCAAGAGCTGAACCTCCCCTCGCCGCCGGAACGGATCGAGTGCTACGACATCTCGAACATCCAGGGCACGTCCGCCGTGGGGTCGATGGTGGTGTTCATCGATGGACGGTCGCAGCCGGCGGAGTACCGCCGCTTTCGCATCAAGTCCGTGGCCGGGCCGGACGACTTCGCGATGCTGCAGGAGGTGCTGCGTCGCCGCTTCAAGCGGACGGCGGAGGTCATCGAGGAGCGAGCGAAGGCGGGGGCCGACGCCGACGATTCGTTCGGGGCGGTGCCGGACCTGGTGATCGTGGACGGGGGTAAGGGGCAGGTGTCGGCGGCGCACGACGAGATGCGCAACCTGGGCGTGGGCCACATACCGCTGGCGGGGCTGGCCAAGCGGTTCGAGGAGCTGTACGTGAAGGACGTTTCGGAGCCGATAGTGCTGCCGCGGACGTCGCAGGCGCTGTACCTGGTGCAGCGCATCCGCGACGAGGCGCACCGGTTCGCGATCACGTATCACCGCAAGCTGCGGGCGAAGACGGGGATGCAATCGGCGCTGGATTCGGTACCGGGCGTGGGCCCGAAGCGGAAGAGGGCGCTGCTGCGGAAGTTCGGCTCCCTGAAGGCGGTGCGGGAGGCGAAGGTGGAAGAGATCGCGGCGACGCCGGGGTTCACCCGCTCGCTGGCGGAGAAGGTGCTGGCGGGGCTGTAGCCCTACTCCACCGTAATCGTGCCGGTCATCTGGGTGGGGTGGAAGTCGCAACGGAAGACAAAGGTGCCGGGCTCGTCAAAGCTAAACGTGATACTGCCGGCTTCGCCACCGGCGAAAAGATTCGGGTCAGAGCAGGGCTCGTCGCCGCCGGTCTCGCAGAATGCGTCGCCGTATTCGTTGTCGATGCCGGCGATGTGCAGGTTGTGTATGGCGAAACCATCGTTCGTCAGGT
>JADFKX010000069.1 GCA_022564695.1 Chloroflexota bacterium
ATATCATTCAAGATTTGGCCTACCCGCTGCCCGTCATCGTTATCGCCGAGATGCTGGGCATCCCTCCGCAGGATCGTGACCAGTTCAAGCTGTGGTCGGATGATATCGTATTGACCCTGAACGGCCCCCTCACGTCGCCGGATATGTTGGAGATCGCGCGCAAGAGCGCGCACGGGTTGACCGAGTACTTCCGTGGTGTGATTGAGGAACGGCGGAAGGAGCCAGGGGATGACCTCATCAGCGGCCTCATCGCGGCGGAGGAGCAGGGCCAAGTCCTGAGTGAGGATGAGATGTTAACCACCGCTATGCTTCTGCTGGTCGCCGGGAACGAGACCACCACGAACTTGATCGGCAACGGGATGCTCGCCCTTCTTCGCAATCCCGACCAACTCCGCAAGCTGCGTGACGACCCCTCCCTCATCCAGACGGCGATAGAGGAGCTCCTGCGCTACGACGGCCCCGTCCAGGGCACCGCCCGGGTGGCGATAGAAGACATGGAGATCGACGGCCATCCGGTCAAGAAGGGGCAGCTGGCATTCTGCGTCTTGGGGGCGGCCAATCGTGACCCCGCCAAGTTCAAGAATCCCGACCAGCTGGACATCACTCGCCACCCAAACGAGCATGTCGCCTTCAGCGACGGGATCCACTTCTGTCTGGGCGCGCCCCTAGCCCGAGCCGAAGGGCAGATCGCCCTGAGGACGTTGCTCAGGCGCTTTCCGGACCTCAGCCTGGAGACGGATAACCTGCAGTGGGGCGGGAATTTCATACTGCGCGGACTGAAGGGCCTCCCTATCTCGCTCTGAGCACGGTCTGCGGGGGCAACACTCTCCGGAAGCCCATCCGCGGAGGACAGGCCGGTAGCCATTAATCCCAGCGCCCGCTGGACAGACTTAAGGCAAGCACATATCATTGGGCTCGCCCCATCTGGTATCGGCATCCGAGCGCAATCGACCACAATCAGGAGGCTGAAAGATGCGACTTCACGATTATCTTGACTACCAGGCCCGCGAGCATCCAGATGTCGAATTTGCGGTGCTGGGCGACCGCACCATCACCTATCGTGAGGCGGTCAGCGAGGCCAACCGTCTGGCCAACGCTTTCGCGAGCGCCGGGCTTCAGATCGGCGATCGGCTAGCGTTCCTCTCCAAGAACAGTATCGAGCACGCCTTGCTGTTTTACGGCGCCTCCAAGGCGGGCGTGGTGCCTGTCCCCCTCAACTACCGGCTGGCGTCTCCTGAGTGGGCCTATATCATCAACGACTCCCAAGCTAAGATGCTCATCGCTTCCGCGGCTTACGTCAGCATCGTGGACGGATTCCGTGGCGAGCTCAAGGCGGTGGAGCGGTTCATAGCTATCGACGCCGATGGAGCCGAAGGGTGGGATGACTATCACCGCTGGGTCGCTGACCAGCCTGATACGGCACCTGACCGCATCGTCACGGACGACCATGACGTGTACCAGCTGTACACCAGCGGCACTACCGGCCACCCGAAGGGCGCGGTGCTCACCCACGGTGCAGTGAGCGCGCAACTACACCAGGTCCAGCTTGTGGTGCAGGGGACCCCCGGCGAGCGCGCCCTTATCGTCGCGCCTCTCTACCACGCCGCCGCCGCGATCACCGCTTTCGTGTCTGTAGCCGGAGGCGGCAGTCTGTATATCCAGGAGGACTTCAACCCGCTTGAGGTCGTCCGGGCGCTGAGTGAGGAGAATATGGTACAGGCCACGCTCATCCCGGCGATGATCCAGGCCTGTCTCGTCTTCGTTCCGGACATCGCGGAGCGAGACTACAGCAACCTCCGGCGCATCACCTACGGCGCCTCCCCCATCGCCGAGGAGACGCTTCGACGCGCCGTGGATGTGTTCAAGTGCGAGTTCGCCCAGGGCTACGGCATGACGGAGACTACCGCCATCCTCACCTACCTGCTACCGTCCGACCACGAGGTGGCGCTGAAGGAGAAGCCAGAGCTGCTCCTCTCCGCCGGACGTCCGCTCCTGGGGACCGAGCTGCGCGTCGTGGACGAGAACGATGACCCGGTACCCAACGGCACCATCGGCGAGATCATCGGCCGCGGACCCCAGCTCATGCGGGGGTACTGGAACCTGCCCGACGAGTCCGCCAAGGCGCTGCGCGGCGGCTGGATGCACACCGGCGATGCCGGCGTCATGGACGACGAAGGCTACATCTACATCCAGGACAGGGTGAAGGACATGATCGTCTCCGGCGGGGAGAACATCTACCCCCGCGTCATAGAAGACGTGCTGTTCAAACACCCCTCGATCGCCGACGCGGCCGTTATCGGCGTGCCGGACAAACAGTGGGGTGAAACGGTGAAGGCGATCGTTGTTCTGCGCGATAAGGCAACGGCAACCGAGGATGAGGTCATCGAATTCTGCCGGGATAAGCTCGGAGGATTTGAGCGACCCCGATCCGTTGAATTCGTCGGCACGCTCCCCCGCAATCCTACTGGTAAGGTGCTCAAGCGCGAGCTGCGGGAGCCCTACTGGGCGGGCCAAAAGCGACGCGTCGCCGGGTCTTAGCGGATCTCACGTAGCACCGGCAGTTTAATCTGAAGGAGGCGTACTATGTCTGACTACACCGACTTGCTATACGAGGTGTCCGGCGGCATCGCGACGATCACCCTCAACCGACCTGACCGGCTGAACGCCATCACCGGGCCGATGCTCGAATCCTTGGGCAAGGTCTTGCGGGACTCGGACGTGGACCGTGAGGTGCGCGTTATCATCATTACGGGAGCGGGACGAGGCTTCTGCGCCGGGCTTGACCTAAAGGACCTGGTCGCGGGCACTGGCATCGGTGCTAACGGCGGGGGCGGACTGGCGACCGCCCGCTTTGACCTTGCCGGCAGCCCGCCTATCGTCCTCCACACTACGGACAAGCCCGTCATCTGTGCCTTGAACGGTCCGGCTGCTGGCTACGGCCTGGACATGGCTCTTGGCTGCGACATCCGCATCGCCTCTACGAACGCGAAACTGGCAGCCGTGTTCACGAAGCGGGGTATTCTGCCGGAGAGCGGCGGGAGCTGGTTACTGCCGCGGCTTATCGGCTGGGCGAAGGCGGCGGAGGTGGCGTTTCGCGGCATGACGCTTAGCGCTGGGGAGGCGCTGGAGATGGGCCTCGTTAACCGTGTGGTAGAGCCTGACCAGCTCATGCCGGTCACTCACGAGATCGCGGCAGAGATAGCAGCCAACGCGCCGCTCGCCGTTCAGGCGACGAAACGGATGATGCGGTTGGGGCTGGAAGAGACGTTTGAGGCGAACGTTCATCACGTCTTCCTGCAGCTCCTGCCGCTTTTCCAGACCGAAGACTTCAAGGAAGGGGTACAGTCCTTCTTGCAGAAGCGCCCCGCGCAGTTCCGGGGCCGCTAGTCGCCGGCATTGTGAACGGGTCGCTGAAGCCGCCTATGCGCGCGTTGAGGGGCTAGTATGGCAGAGCCACAGGTAAGCGAGCTTATGGTGCGAGGCATCGTTGTGGGTGTCTTCGCGGAAAACTGCTGGATCATCGGCTCTCGCAAGACACGCGAAGGGATCGCAATCGACCCGGGCGATCAGCCGGAAGAGATCATGGCCCTAGCCAAGGACATGGGGTTGAACATCAAGCTCATCGCGAACTCCCACGCCCACCTTGACCACATCCTGGGCGTCCGCGGAGTCAAGGAGGCGACAGGGGCCAAATTCCTGCTCCATCCTCAAGAGTTGGAGATCGCGCGCGGCGCGGTAGGGGCCGCCAGCGGGCTACTGGGTAAGGAGGTAGAGCCGCCGCCGGAGCCGGATGCCCTTCTGGCGGACGGCGACGAGGTGGAGGTGGAAGGCGTCAAGCTGAAGGTGATCCACACGCCCGGCCACACGCCCGGCAGCCTCTCCTTCTACACGGAAGGCATGCTGTTCAGCGGCGACACTCTGTTTCGCGGCTCCATCGGGCGGACGGATCTGCCGGGCGGCGATTACAGCCAGGAGTTGTCCAGCATAGTCGACCGTCTGCTTGAGCTGCCTGACGATACGGTCGTCCTGCCCGGCCACATGCAGGAGACGAAGATCGGAATCGAACGTCAGACCAATCCGTTTGTCCTCGAAGAGCTGGCACGTCGACGCTCGGCGTAGACACAACGGTTACTGGATACGACCCTGTGATGACATGATCCTGGCGAGAGCTTGGGGAGAACCGCCTGGCAGACTAGTGCTAGAGAGGTTCGGAGTGGCAGTAAGGAGGAAGCGATGCTCTCCAACATCAGCGCAGCTATGCTGCGATTCGTTGCCCGCTGGGAGGTAGAAGAAGGTCAGGCCCTGGCCGAATACGGGTTAATCCTGGCGTTCGTGTCGATGGTGTCCATCATCGCACTGGGCCTGCTGGCTGTGAGCATTGTCGGCTTATTTGACGACGTCAGAGAAGCGCTCCCGTAGGGAAGTCTCTCAGGCGTGTCAGGGCGGCTGTAGCCTATCAGCCTTGCGTTGGGCGTAAAACCTCTTACTGACCACCATCCATGAATCGGACGGCGTGGGCGAGCGCCTCCTCGAACGAGGCATCGTGGCCGGACGAATCCAGTTCATCGCTCAGCAGTGTCGCCTCTGATGGCAGGTCCATCTGCACGACACGGGAGTAGCCGCCGCCTTCGGGTAGCTCAGCGCTGACGATTCCGCAGGCTGGGTCGTCAGCCTTGCGGGAGATGGCGAAGATGGCGCCCCCCGCCGCCCGCAACGAGAGTGAGTGCAGCCCCTCACCGGTGTGATGTGGGTCCGGGGTTAGCTTCACCGTCACCGGCCCGGCACCGCTTTTGAGCTTGAAGGACATGGCGTCCAAGCGCGGCCGCAGAGCGCCCTCCTCCAGAACCCAGCCCAAGCGCGACGCCAGCCAACCGATGAGGAGTAGACCCTCCGTAAAGTCAGGCTTCTTGCCGTGAATAGAGGCTATCTCCACGTTCACGGCGTCCAGGCGATCCAAGTACTGCCGCCCGGGCGAGGCATCGAAGAACTGGGCAACGAGCTCTCGCCAGTGGGTGAGGCGTGACCAGTTGAGATCGCTCAACGTGATATCGTTTTCCTGTGTGATCCGCTGCAAGCCCGTAAGTAAGGCAGCGGTGCGCTCAGGCGCAAAGTCTGCGGAGTCAATCAGCAGGTGGTCGCAGCTATCCAGCAACTCCTGAAACAGGTGATTGTCCAGGAGCGGCTCGTCGTGCCACCAGAGGAAGACGGGCAGGCCCGGCACAAGCAGCGGCAGTACGGTCCCGTGGACCTCATCCACCGCGGCGCCAGAGGCGTGAAGAGTGATTTGCTCACTACACACTTGCCTGCCGCCAGCGGGCGGGATCTGGCAGTGGGCGGAGATGGATGCGCGGAGCCCGGCGGACTTGGCGCCCGGGTCAGCAACGATGATGATAGAGCGACTTGGATGCCGCGCGGAGACCTGGGAGATCACCTCGTTGATATGTTGGGCGACATCGTCTCCCTGGGCGTACCCTACGAGGTTGAGCACACAGGCACGGACGACCGGCTGACCCTCGAGGCTATCCCTGGCGGCCGCCTTCCATAGCTGTGTAAGTTCGCTCTCAACTGCGGGTACATCCACCCTCCGTGCTTCGCCGCTTAGTATCGCACGATATTCGTCAAGGACCTCCATGCCGTCTACAACCTCCGCCATTTGCGGCCGTCGCGCTCGATGAACTCGTCCGCTTCGTCAGGGCCCCAGGTGCCGGCCTCATAGTTAGGGAAGCTCGGCGGCTGGGGGTTGGTCCAGCTCTCGGTTATGGTATTGATGAACGCCCAGGCCACCTCCACCTCGTCGCGGCGGGTAAACAGCGTAGCGTCTCCCAGCATCGAATCCAGCAGCAGGCGCTCGTAGGCGTCCGGCGTGGCAACCCCGAAGGATGTGCCATAGCGGAAGTCCATCTCCACTGGCCGGATGCGTAGAGCCGCCCCAGTTCCGGGCACCTTTGAGCCGAAGTTGAGCGAGATGCCCTCGTCCGGTTGGATGGTGATGCTGAGAACGTTGGGCTCAATGCGACTGCCATCGGTGGTGGGGAAAAGGGCCAGCGGCGGCTGCTTGAAGATGATGGCGATCTCCGTGACTCGCTTGGGCAGGCGCTTGCCGGAGCGGATGTAGAACGGCACTCCGGACCAGCGCCAGTTATCTATGAACAACCTGAGCGCCAGATACGTTTCCGTCACGGATTCTGCCGCTACTTTATCCTCTTCGCGGTAGCTGGCTACTCGCTGACCGGAGATCACGCCCGGCCCGTACTGACCACGCACCGTAGACGCCTGCTCATCTTCGGACGGGATGGGACGGACGGCCCGCAGCACCTTCACCTTCTCGTCGCGGACGGCGTCAGGTTCGAAAGTTGCGGGAGGCTCCATCGCTGCCAGCGAGAGGAGCTGCAGGGCGTGGTTCTGGATGATATCGCGGATGACGCCCGCCCTCTCGTAATAGCCGCCGCGTCCCTCAATTCCTATGCTCTCGGCCACTGTGATCTGAACGTGGTCGATGTAGCGGCGATTCCATATCGGCTCGAAGATACCGTTGGCGAAGCGGAAGACGAGGATGTTCTGGACGGTATCCTTCCCCAGGTAGTGATCGATGCGGTAGACTTGATCCTCGCTGAACACGCTGAGGAGGGTGCGGTTCAGCTCCGCGGCGCTGGCCAGGTCACGCCCGAACGGCTTCTCTACGATGATGCGCGTCCAGCCGTCGTCCCTTCTCGTGAGGCCCGCCTCGCCAAGGCGCTTGGCGATCTCGCTGTAGTATCTGGGAGGCGTGGCTAAGTAGTACAGCCTGTTGTGACAACCGGTCTCGCTCTCGATCTTCTGTAGCATGCTGGCTAACTGGATGTAGCCTCCCGGGTCGTTAAATTCGGCTTGGCAGTAGTAGAGATTGGCTGCGAAGGCGTCCCAGGCGGAGGGTTGGAGCGATTTTGTGCGCGAATGCTGGGCGACCGCGTCCTTCATCTCGGAGCGGAATTCTGAGTTAGTCTTGGGTCGTCGCGCCATGCCCACGACGGCGAAGCCGCCGGGCAGCAACCCCTCCAGCGAGAGGTCGTACAGGGCGGGGACGAGTTTCCGCTGCGTAAGGTCGCCGCTGGCGCCGAAGATGACCAGCGTATTCGGTTCCGGTGTGCGCTGGCTACGCATGCCCACCCTCAGTGGATTCTCTACTGTCTCCTCGATCGTCATCTCATTTTGGCGCTCCGTCTGCATTAACCGGCCGGAGCGAGGATGGCTGTCCGCTGAGCGGAGATAGATGCCATTAACTCGCGGAATGAGTTAGCGAAGAGCTGGACGCCGTCGTCCAGCAGTTGATCAGTCACCTCATCCATGTCGATACCGAACTCGGCCAGCGCTGACATAGTGGCTTGCGCTTCCTCCAGACCCTTCTCCAGAGTAGACGCTACGAGCCCGTGGTCACGGAAGGCGTCCATGGTGGCCAGCGGCACGGTATTGACCGTATCAGGTCCGATGAGCAGTTCGATGTACATGACGTCGCTGTAATTGGGGTTCTTGGTGCCGGTGCTGGCCCACAACGGCCTCTGGACGCGGGCGCCCTTCTCCCTGAGCGCCTGAAAGCGCGGGCTTCCGAACAGCGACTTGAATCTGGCGTAGGCGAGCTTCGCCTGGGCGACGGCCGTCTTCCCCAGATGCGACTTCATCGCCGCTTTGGCAGCGGAGTCCTCCGTCTCTCGTATGAGCGTCTCCAGCTTGCGGTCCACCATGGTATCGACACGGCTCAGGAAGAAGCTGGTCACCGAGGCCAGGCGGGAGAGGTCGCCGTTTCCGTCGGCGTATCTCTCCAGTCCGGTGATGTAGGCGTTGGCGGCCTGCTCATACGCCTCCAGAGAGAACAGGAGAGTAACGTTGATGCTGATGCCTTCACTGATGAGCTGCTCAATGGCGGGTATGCTGGCGGGCGTGCCGGGCACTTTTATCATCACGTTGGGCCTATCGACGGCGGCGAACAGGTGGCGCGCCTGCTCGATGGTCGCTTGCGTATCGTGCGCGAGCTCAGGAGAGACTTCCAGGCTTACGAAGCCATCGGCCCCTTGCAGCGAGTCGTAGATGGGGCGGAAAAGGTCGGTCGCCGCCTGGATATCCTCAACTGCCAGCGCCTCGTAAGTGCTGTCGACATCATTTCCTTGCTGGACGAGGGCTTTTATGGCGTCGTCGTAGTCGTTGGTGCCCGCGATCGCCTTCTCAAAGTACGTGGGGTTTGACGTCTGGCCTCGCAGCCCGTCCCCGGCGATCAGCTTCTCCAATTCGCCGGAGAGAGTCTGCTTGCGGCGGATGTAGTCCTGCCAGACGCTCTGGCCATGCTCTCTGATCTCTAGTAACGGGTTCTTAGCCATCCCTGCCTCCATCTAACATCGCAATTCAATATCCTATCCGCTCTCGCAGATACAACCGAGGCCGCGGGGGAGGATACCTTTTTCCATTATACAGGCGACGCATCCACCATCGAGTCAAGCAGTGGCGGTCTTTTCGGGCACGTCTCCCAGCTTTTGGAGGTGGCGGCGCGCCATCATCAGAGCCGTCACACCCTCGCCCACGGCGCTGGCGAGCTGCTTTGTGCTTCCGCGGCGTACACGTTCCCCGGCGGCGAACACCGCCATACCCTACGGGGGAATACGCTCGCTCTCAGGCGGTGGTTCTCCCGCTTCGCTACTGGCTACCAGCCGGGGAACTGCTGGATGCAAGCGATAGAGCAATCGCGCCCGTGAATGCGTTCCGCCTCCGCTATCGCCTCCTCAACGGTGGCGGTAGGGGTGAAGCCAACGTGTCGCGGAACGGCGGGGTCTTCGGCGCCGGCTACGAAGATGCGGCCGGCGTGCTTCAGGCGCTTCAGCGGATGAGTGGCCAGGATGGCGTGCACGGGGTGGTAGGCGACGCCAAAGCGGTAGCGCTCAATGAAGCCGGCATGAGTAGCGTACTCATCGCCGAAGCGTTCGCTGATCTCGTAGGGGTCTTGCGTCAGAGGCAGCACGCGCTTCCAGACGTCAGCGTGGGCGGGATGGTGCTCCAAGTCCCAATCGTCGGGACAAGGGGTGGCCATTATGACGGAGCAACCCGGCTTCCCCAGCGCTTCGATGTATCCGCCCAGGTATCCTAGTCCAGACGAGATTAGCGTCAGCAGCGGGTTCATGCGGGCGAAGGTGGCGTAGGGGCTCCAGTAGGGCAGGCCGTAGATGATGACGTCCGCTGACTGAGACTCGCTGCGCCTCGGTTTGTGCATCGACGTCTGCACTTGCAGGGCGGCGGCCCGGGTCTCCGCCACGCTGCCCGCCCAGATACGACCGATCGTCGTCGGGTTGGCCAGTATCGTCTCCACCTTGAACACTGGATGTCCCAGTCGCGATTCCACCAGGCGCCCCATCTCATCCAGTACCTTGTGCATGCGGTTCTCGCGTACGGACATGGACATTCCATCCGGCGTATGCGTCCAGCGGA
>JADFKX010000070.1 GCA_022564695.1 Chloroflexota bacterium
AACATGAGCTGCTCGCGGATGCCGAGGCTAAAGTTTCCGCGGCCATCGAAAGCGCTGGTCGAAACGCCCTGGAAGTCGCGGAGGCGGGGAAGAGCGGCGTTCAACAGCCGGTCCAGGAACTCCCACATGCGGTTGCCCCGCGCCGTGGCCATCACGCCGATAGGCATCCCCTCACGCAGCTTGAAGTTGGCGATCGACCGCTTGGCGCGGGTGATAACCGGCTTCTGCCCGATGATGACCGAGATGTCGCTGGTGGCGGAGTCCAGCGCCTTCGCGTCCGTCACCGCCTCTCCCAGACCGATGTTGATGCTCGCCTTCAGAGGCCGCGGCACCTGCATCACGTTGGCATAACCGAACTCCTTCATCAGAGCCGGCATTGCCTCCTCCCGATATCTCTCTTTCAGCCTTGGTGCCACTTGCTACATACCCTACTAGTCGAAATTGGCGTCGCACTTCTTACAATAACGTACCTTGCGGCCATCCGCCAGGACACGGAATCCCACCCGCACCGGCTTATTGCAGGACGGACACAGCGGGCGGACGTTGGCCAGGGCGATGGGCGCTTCGCGTTCAATGATGCCCCCGGGCTGCTGAGGGCCACGCGGCCGCATGTGTCGCTTCACAATGTTGACACCGTTGACGATGACGCGGTTCTTCCCTGGTATGACTGTCCGCACGGTGCCGCTCATCCCCCGGTCCTTGCCCTTGGTAACCAGGACGATGTCCTCCCTCCGCACCCGTCGCATGCCTACAACACCTCCGGGGCGAGAGAGACGATCTTCATAAAGTTACGCTCCCGCAGCTCGCGCGCTACCGGCCCAAAGATGCGTGTCCCGTGCGGATTTTGAGCATCGGACAGGATGACCGCCGCGTTATCGTCGAAGCGGATGTAGGAACCGTCACTCCGCCGATAGGGTTGGGCGACGCGGACGACGACCGCCCGCACGATATCGCCCTTCTTGACACCACCGCCCGGAGCGGCGTGCTTCACAGAGGCAACGATCACGTCCCCTACGCTGCCGTAGCGACGCCTTGAGCCGCCCACTACTTTGATACACATCACCTGCCGAGCGCCGGAGTTATCGGCAACGCGGAGGCGGGATTGATTCTGGATCACGACTTCTCCTCCTCCTCCTCACCTTCTGCTTCCGGCGCTTCCTTGGCCTCCGGCTCCGGCTCCGCCGCAGCTTCCTCTGGCTCCTCAGACTCAGCACTGGCCACCGGCTCCGGCTCCGCCGCAGCTTCCGCTGGCTCCTCAGACTCAGCACTGGCCACCGGCTCCGGCTCCTCCGCAGCTTCCGCTGGCTCTTCAGGCTCAGCACTGGACGCCGTCTCCGGCTCCTCCACAGCTTCCGCTGACTCTTCCGGCTCAGCACTGGCTGCCGTCTCCGGCTCCTCCACAGCTTCCGCTGGCTCTTCCGGCTCAGCACTGGCTGCCGTCTCCGGCTCCTCCACAGCTTCCGCTGGCTCTTCCGGCTCAGCACTGGCTGCCGTCTCCGGCTCCTTCTCCGCTTCCACTTTCACCTCGCCAAGTAACTCCAGGTCTATCTCCTCGGCAGCCACCTCAGGCCGGTCAGCGCGAACCAGCACCTCGGCCAGCTGCCAGCGCTTACGCCGAGAGTAGGGTCGTGACTCCACAATGCGGACGCGATCACCAAGCTTGGCATCGTTCGTCTCGTCATGGACCATGTAGCGACGGAGCCGCCTTATGAGCTTCTTATAGAGGCGATGCCGCGTACTGCTCGACACAGTCACCACCACAGTCTTGTCCATCTTGTCGGACACTACCGTCCCCTCACGGGCTTTTGCCTTGCGGGCTACCTGAACCATGCTTACTGTGCCTCCCTGACCGCGGCGAGCTGCCTCTCCCGCTGGATCGTCTTCAGCCGCGCGATAAGGCGTTTCGCCGCCGGTAGCTCGCGGTGGTTGGTTATCTGACGGGTCTCGCTCTGAAGACGCAGAGAGAACAGGCGGCGGTGTGCCTCCTCCAACTCCTTCTCTACGTCCTCATCCGAGAGCTTGCGTATCTCTTCCGTCTTCTCCTTCAGCTTCTTCGCCATGTTATTGCCTCTACACCACCGCTTCTCGCGAAACGAACCGGGTCTTAATAGGCAGCTTCTGGGAGGCCAGGCGCATCGCCTCACGGGCTGTATCTTCGCGCACACCGGCGATCTCATAGATGATGCGGCCGGGTTTCACAACCGCTACCCAGAACTCCACGGGGCCCTTCCCCGATCCCTGCCGGACCTCCAGCGGCTTCTTGGTCACGGGCTTATCGGGGAAGACGCGTATCCAGAGCTTGCCGCCGCGGCGGACGTAGCGGGTGATGGCCCGCCGTCCCGCCTCTATCTGGCGGGCGGACATCCAACAGGTGCCCAGGGCCTGCAGACCGAAATCGCCGAAGGCCACAGCGTTGCCGGAGCCAGCGCGACCAGCGCGGCGGCCCCTATGAACCTTGCGGAATTTGGTCCGTTTAGGTTGTAGCATCCGATTCAGCCTTAGCTTCAGGTTTAGGCTCTGGCTCCGCGGCTTCCGTCCGCTCCTCTGCCGGCGTCTCCGTCTTGTCCGGCGTCACAGTCTCGGCAGGCGTCTCCTTCTTGGCTACCGCCCCCGCTGCCGCTTTAGCGGCCCCGCTCTTCTCAGCACGACGGCGCTGCACGGACGCGTCCTCCTCGATAATACGGTCGCCCTTGTATATCCACACCTTGACGCCGATGCATCCCAGCGTGGTCCGCGCCTCCGCGGTGCCGTAGTCTATGTCCGCTTTCATGGTATGCAGGGGAACGCGGCCCTCCATGCCCTGGTCCTTACGGGACATATCGGAACCGCCCAGGCGCCCGGAGACCTTGATCTTGATGCCCTGGGCGCCGCGCTGAATAGCGCGGGAGATCGCCTGCTTGATGGCCCGCCGGTGGGATATCCTGCGCTCCAGCTGCTCGGCCACAGCGCGCGCCACCAGGGCAGCTTCAACCTCCGGCATTCGGATCTCATTGATGTTGACCCGTATCTTGCGGCCGCTGGTCTTCTCCAGGGCAGCCCTCAGCTCGTCCACCCTCTGACCTCCACGCCCGATGACAATACCAGGACGCGCCGTGCTGATGCTGACCGTCACCATGTTGGCGTTGCGCTCGATCTCCACGGACGCGATGCCAGCATCGGGAAGGAGCTGATTGATCGTGCCTCGGATGATCAGGTCCTCTCGTAAGAGCTTCGCGTAATCGCGGCCCGCGAACCACTTGCTGTTCCAGTCGTATATGTAGCCCAGCCGGAAGCCGTGGGGGTGTACCTTCTGACCCATGCTAGAGCTCCTCTTCCTGGACCACTATTGTTATGTTGCTGCGACGGCGCCGTATGGTATCGGCGCGTCCGCGGGCGCGCGGCCGCAACCGCCGGTAAGTAAGGCCGTCCCCGGCGTAAGCCTTGGATATGCGCAACGTCTGCGGCTGAATATTGTAGTTGTTCTCCGCGTTGGCCACAGCGGAACGCACCGCCTTGGCGACGAGACGGGCGTGAGGTGTAGGCATGAAGCGCAGTAGGGCCATCGCCTCGTCCACACGCTTGCCGCGAATCTCATCCAGGATGAGCCTCGCCTTCTTGGGCGCGATGGCGGCGTTACGGGAGAAGGACCGTACTTCCATCCCTGCTAGAACCTCCGCACCTGGCTGACCTGGGCGGACCTGCCGCCGTGGCCGCGGAACGTCCGCGTTAGAGCGAACTCGCCCAGCTTGTGGCCGACCATGTTCTCAGTGATGAAGATGGGCACGTGGCGCCGGCCGTCGTGCACGCCGAAGGTGAGGCCCACCATCTCCGGCAAGATAGTCGATCGCCGAGACCAAGTACGGATAACCGTCTTCTCGCCGGAGCGCAGCACCTTTTCCACCTTCTCCATCAGCTTAGGGTCCGCGTAGGGTCCCTTCTTGGTCGAACGAGACATAGCTCCCTCTCTACCCGTCGCTTCGTCTGCGCACGATGTACTTGTTTGTGTCCTTGCGGCGGCGGGTACGGTAGCCCAGCGTCGGCTTGCCCCAGGGTGTTTTGGGCCCCGGCATACCAATGGGAGCGCGCCCCTCGCCGCCACCGTGGGGGTGATCACGGGGGTTCATCACACTGCCGCGCACCTTGGGCCGGCGACCCATGTTCCGCCTGCGCCCGGCGCGCCCCAGCTTTATCTGATCATGCTCCTCGTTGCCCACCTGGCCTACCGTCGCCATACAGTCAGCGTGGACGCGCCTCACCTCGCCCGAGGGCAGGCGCACCATCACGTAGTTCCCTTCACGAGCCATGAGCTGAGCGACGCCGCCCGCACCACGCACTAGCTGCGCGCCGTGGCCCTTATGCAGCTCTATGTTGTGTACGCTGTTGCCAGAGGGGATGTTGCGCAGCGGCAGCGCGTTTCCGGGCTTGATCTCCGAATCGGGGCCCGCCATCACGGTATCGCCCACAGCGAGGCCCGAAGGCCAGATGATGTACCGCTTCTCGCCGTCCACATAGTGGATGAGAGCGATACGGGCCGACCGGTTGGGGTCGTACTCTATGGCCGCAACCCTGCCCGGCACGCCGGTCTTGTCCCGCTTGAAGTCAATGATGCGATAGCGGCGCTTGTGGCCGCCGCCCCGATGCCGGACGCTGATACGGCCCTGATTGTTGCGCCCAGCCTTCTTATGAAGGGGAGCGAGGAGCGACTTCTCAGGCCGCTTCTTCGTGATCTCCTCGAAGGTGTAGCCGCTGGCGCCGCGCCGGCCAGGCGATGTCGGTTTGTACTGCCTGATACCCATCGCTACAGCCCCTCAAACAGCTCTATCTTATCGTTAGGAGAGAGCGTTACCACAGCCTTTCGCCAGTCCGGGCGGTGAGCTGCTCGGCGCCCCCGGCGACCTCGCGACTTCCCCTTGACGTTGATCACGTTCACATGCAGGACGCTCACATCGAAGGCCTTCTCCACGGCCGCTTTGATCTGGGGCTTGTTGCTGCCGCGGTGAACCTCAAACACATACTTATTCTCGCCGCCCAGACGCGTCCCCTTCTCCGTGATCAGGGGGCGGCGCAAGACCTCCAGCGGGTGGATGGGCTTGGGCATCGCCTAGCCCTCCTCCTTCTTGGTGCGCGTGCGGCGGCGGGCCGCCGGTTTGGGCGCCTCTTTGGCCTCGGCCTTGGGCCGCTTAGCGCGACGGGCTGGCTTCGCCGGCGCTTCGTCCTTCGCTGCAGCCACTTTGGGGGTAGCCGCGGCGCGGCGCCGCTTCGGCTGAGCTTTCGCCTCCTCAGCAGGCTTTTCGGAGACGCGCGCCCGCCTTGGGCGGGGCTTTGGCTCCTCCACGGGCGCTGGCGCCGCAGCCGCACTGCCCCACAGACCCTCTACCACTCGTACCGCAGCCTCCGTCAGCAGAAGATCGCGATGCGTAAGCATATCAACGACGTTTAGATAGGCGGCGGGCAGAACCTTGGTCTTCGACAGATTGCGCGCGCTGGTCAGGACAGAACGATCCGGCTCCCCGGTCACGATAAGCACGGAGCGCTCGATGCCCACGTTATGCAGGACACGAACCACTTCCTTAGTGTGTGGCTGAGCGAAGCCAAGCTTATCGACTACGTGAAGCTGGCCATCCGCTACCTTGCCCGATAGAGCGGAGCGGATCGCCAGACGCCTCATCTTCTTTGGTAGCGCCTGGCGGTAGCTGCGTGGCCTGGGCCCGAAAGCGACGCCGCCGCCGACGCGTATAGGGGAACGCGCGCTACCCTGGCGGGCGCGGCCTGTGTACTTCTGGGCTCGGATCTTGCGGGTACTGCCCTGGACCTCTCCCCGGCTCTTGGTGCTGGCGGTGCCCCGCCGCTGATTGGCACGCTGGGCGACAAACGCCTGGTGAAGCACCGCGCCGTTGGGAGAGATGCCGAAGACGGTATCGTCAACCGTTATTTGACGCACCTTCTTACCGGCAGCGTTGTGGACAGCAAGCTCCATCTTATCGCGCCCCCCCCCGCTTGGAGCGGCGGACGCGAAGAAGCGCGTCCCCGCTACCGGGAACGGAGCCCTGCACCATCAGAACGTTGCGAGAAGGGTCACACTGGACGACTTCAAGGTTTTTCACCGTGACCTGGCCCGTGCCCATGTGCCCGGCCATCTTCATCCCTTTGATGACGCGGCCGGGATCCGTACCGGCGCCGATAGACCCGGCCGCACGTTCACGATCGGACTGACCGTGTGTGCGCTTTCCGCCGCGGAAGCCATGACGCTTCATCACCCCGGCGAAGCCGCGTCCCTTGGACGCCGCCGAGATATCCACCAGATCTCCCTCCTGGAAGATATCGCACCCCACCTTCTTGCCCACCTCCCACTCACTGATATCGTCCACGCGGAACTCTCGCAGATATCGGAACTGGCCCAGCCCCTTCATGTGGCCCTTTTGAGGTGAGTTCACCCGCTTGCGGGCGCCGAAACCGAGCTGCACGGTGGAGTAGCCGTCGCTCTCCTCCGTCTTAACCTGGATAACCGTGCAGGGGCCGGCCTCGATGACGGTCACGGGGACGGCGGTGCCGTCCTCACGGAAGACCTGCGTCATCCCCAGCTTGCGTCCCAGGATGCCTTCTATGCTCACAGCTTAATCTCTATGTCCACTCCGGATGGCAGCTGCAGCCGCATCAGGGCATCCACGGTCTTGGGCGTTGGGTCCATGATGTCAACCAGACGCTTGTGAGTGCGTATCTCGAACTGCTCCCGTGAGTCCTTATCAACATGGGGTGAGCGGATCACGCAGAACTTCTTGATCTCCGTGGGCAGGGGCACTGGGCCGGACACAGCCGCCCCCGTGCGCTCCGCCGCCTCGACGATGAGGACCGCAGACTGATCCAGAATACGGTGGTCGTAAGCTTTGAGCCGGATGCGAATTTTTTGACGGGCCATGGCTCTACCTTCGGACGACGCCCCGTGTGCGACCTATTACGTTCTCGGCGACGTGCACAGGGACCTCCTCGTAGTGATCGAACTCCATAGTGTGTGTAGCGCGGCCCTGGCTGATGGAACGCAGGTCAGTGGCGTAGCCAAACACCTCAGCCAGAGGGATGATAGATGAGATAACCCGCAGATGGCCGCGCTGGTCAACGTTCACAACCTGGCCGCGACGGGAGGTTATATCTCCCAGGACGTCACCGAAAAACTCATCCGGTGTCGCCACCTCCACCTTCATGTACGGCTCCAGCAAGATCGGCTTGGCACGCTTCAGCGCTGCCTGAAGGCCCAGGGAACCAGCCATCTTAAACGCCAACTCAGAGGAGTCCACCGGATGGGACTGCCCATCCACCAGCCTGACCTTGACGTCGATCACAGGATAGTTTGAGACGACGCCGGTCTCCAGCGCCTCCCGCACGCCCTGCTCCACCGCCGAGATGAACTCGCGCGGTACGGAGCCGCCGATGATCTTGGACACAAACTCGATGCCCGCGCCCTGCTTCTGCGGCTCCACCTCCAGCTCGACGACGCCGAACTGGCCGCGGCCGCCCGTCTGGCGCACGAAACGCCCCTCGGCCTTCGCAGACTGCAAGATCGTCTCCTTGTAGGCCACCTCCGGGCGGCCCACGTTGGCCTCCACGTTGAACTCCCTCAGCATGCGGTCAACGATGATCTCCAAGTGCAACTGGCCCATACCGGAGATGATCGTCTGACCGGTCTCGGAGTCATATCGGGCATGGAACGTGGGATCCTCCTCGCCCAGGCGGACGAGTGTCTCTACCATGCGGTCCTGATCGTTCTTAGTCTTCGGCTCAATCGCCACCGATATGACAGGCTCCGGAAACTTGATCGCCTCCAGGAGCACAGGCTGACCCTGGGCACAAAGAGTGTCACCGGTGAAGGTGTCCTTGAGGCCCACCGTAGCGGCTATGTCGCCGGCCTGGACACCATCGATATCCTCGCGACGATTGGCGTGCATGCGCAGGATGCGTCCCAAACGCTCCCTCCCGCCTCGGGCGCTGTTCAGTACCGACTCGCCCTGTTTCACCGTGCCGGAGTAGACGCGGAAGTAAACGAGACGGCCAACGTAAGGGTCGGCGACAACCTTAAAGGCAAGGGCGGCGAACGGCTCATCATCTTTGGGGAGACGTTCCAGCAGTTCGCCCGTCTTGGGGTGGGTCCCCATGACGGGCGGAACATCTGCGGGTGAGGGCAGGTAGTCTACTACGGCGTCCAGCAGCGGGCGGACGCCCTTGTTCTTCAGAGCGGAGCCGCAGAGGACGGGCGTGACCAGGTTGGCGATGGTGGCCCGGCGCAGAGCCTTCTTGAGCTCCGCGGGCGAAACCTCATGGTGCTCCACGTAGCTTATGAGCATCTGGTCGTCCACCTCAGCTATCGCCTCGACTAGCTGTTCGCGGCGGTGCTGGGCCTCTTCCCGGTAGGTGTCAGGGATGGGCCCAACCTCCGGCTGGGAATCCTGCTCACCTGAGAAGGTGACAGCATTCATCTCCACCAAGTCGATGGCGCCCCGGTGGGAATCCTCCACACCAATGGGCAACTGGATAACCACGGGGCGGGCGCTCAGGCGATCTTTGATCATCCCCACCGTGCGGTGGAAGTCGGCGCCCACGCGGTCAATCTTGTTGACGAAGCAGATGCGCGGAATATGATAGCGGTCTGCCTGTCGCCATACGGTCTCCGATTGGCTCTGCACACCAGCGACGGCATCGAATACAACAACGCCTCCGTCCAGAACACGGAGGCTGCGTTCCACTTCCGCGGTGAAGTCCACATGGCCTGGGGTGTCCACGATGTTGATCGTGTGGTCTCGCCACTCGGTAGTGGTGGCGGCGGCGGTGATAGTGATCCCCCGTTCCCGCTCCTGCGCCATCCAGTCCATGACGGCAGTACCGGCGTCCACGTTACCGATCTTGTAGGTGCGCCCCGTGTAGAACAGAATGCGCTCGGTAACCGTGGTCTTCCCGGCATCGATATGGGCGATGATCCCGATATTGCGGAACGATTCGATAGGCGATTGTCTAGTCATGAAAGCTACATCCAGCTCCGGCCGTGGTAAGGCTGAAGTTACCACCGGTAATGCACAAAGGCCTTGTTGGCTTCAGCCATGCGATGTGTGTCGTCTCGGCGCTTGACCGCCGTGCCCTGCTGACGATAGGCGTCCACAAGCTCAGTAGCCAGACACTCAGCCATAGGGCGTCCCTGACGGGCACGCGCGCTGCTGAGGATCCAGCGCATGGAGAGGGAGAGCTGCCGCGAAGGACGCACCTCCAGGGGGATCTGGTAGGTGGCGCCACCCACACGTCGGGGGCGGACCTCCAGGGTAGGCATAACGTTGCGAATCGCCGACTCGAACACCTGAACGGGCGGGTCCTTGGTGCGTTTCGCCGCCGTCTCCATCGCCTCGTACAAGATGCGCTCGGCGACGCTCTTCTTGCCCC
>JADFKX010000071.1 GCA_022564695.1 Chloroflexota bacterium
TCACCTTTGGGCCTTTACGATATGATCGGCAACATCTGGGAATGGACCAGCACCCCGTTTGACGGTTACCCCGGCTTCAAGCCGTTCCCCTATCCAGGTTATTCAGAAGTCTGGTTTGACGGCCTGCACCAAGTCGTCCGGGGCGGCTGTTTTGTCACCGGCGCCCCCATGTTGCGGGCAACATTCCGGAACTGGTTTTATCCCCGGACCCGCGAACGGTTCATCGGCGTAAGACTGGCCCGGGACACCTGACCATGCCCGCCATGATCACCTATCTGGGCGTTCACAAATCGTACGGGGAGCATGCCGCGCTGACGGACTTTAGCCTGGAAGTCCAGCGGGGCGAAACCCTGGCGCTCATCGGTCCCAGTGGCGGCGGCAAAACGACTGTCCTCAAGTTGGCCAACGGTCTACTTGCGCCCTCGCGTGGCACCGTTCTACTCGATGGCAGGCCGATTGATGAATGGGACCGCCAGGAATTAAGGCGCGCTATCGGTTACGTCATACAACAGGTGGGGCTGTTTCCCCATTGGACGGTGGAGCGCAATGTTGGCGTCCTGCCAACCCTGGAAGAGTGGCCGCCGGAAAAAATCTCCGCGCGGGTAAACGAGCTTTTGACGCTTGTCGATCTGGAGCCGGACCGCTTCAAATCCCGTTATCCCAGCCAACTGTCCGGCGGGCAGGCACAACGTGTGGGAGTGGCCCGCGCCCTGGCGCTGAGCCCGGCCATGTTGCTCATGGACGAACCGTTCGGATCGCTCGACCCGCTGATCCGCGCGCAACTTCAGACGGAGCTACTGGCTATCCTGAAAACGGTGGAGGTGACCACCATCCTGGTCACGCACGATCTGACTGAAGCGTTCAGGATGGGCACGCGGGTCGCTGTGCTGGCCGACGGCGAACTGGAGCAGCGTACCCGTCGTGCCACCTACAGCGAGGGCCACGACAATGCCGACGACAAAAAGAATGATGACATCGATTAGATAGGACGCGAAGCGGATCCAAAATCCGGCATACTCGACGCCGCTTAAGACGCGCCCACATCCGGCACAGAATTTGGCGTCTGCGGCGACGGCCTGGCCACAGTCTGGACAGAATGCGCTTCCAGCAGCCAGCTCCATGAAGAGCCCCCCCTTTCTGCGTGCAACCAATGCGGTGAGCTTACGCCGGCTGGCAGGGCTGTCAAGGGCGATGCCGCAGGGATGGTCTACAGCACAAACCGCTCGATCGCCCAGGCGACGCCGTCGGCGTCGTTGGTGGGGGCGATGTGGAGGGCGGCGCGCTTCACCTCGTCGGGGGAGTTGTTGACGGCGATGCCCAGACCGGCGCGGCGCAGCATATCGAGGTCTGACTCGGA
The DNA here is from genome assembly GCA_022564695.1 of Chloroflexota bacterium. GTDB lineage: Bacteria > Chloroflexota > Dehalococcoidia > SM23-28-2 > RBG-16-64-32 > JADFNQ01. Next base: position 1,358 of record JADFKX010000071.1, read on the forward strand.
GTCGCCCATCGCCATCACCTCAGACAGGGGCACGTCCAGGTCGTTGCAGACGATCTCCAGGGCGCTGGCCTTGCCGGCGTCGGGGTGGGTGAGGATTACGTAGTGGGGGAGGCCCACGGGCCGGTTGAGGGAGAAGCTGGCGCGACCGTCGAAGGCCGGCAGGAAGCGTTGCGATATCTCGTTCACGGCCTCCTCGCCGTAGACTAGGACGGCGGTGGGCTGACCGCGAGCCACCTCCTCGGCCTGATGCTCGGAGATGCGGAGGCCGGCGGGCAGACGTTCCGGTATGATGCCGGGCCGCATGCGCATGTAGGTGGTGTCCTCGATAGTGGTGAACGTCTCCCAGCCGCGCTCGTCGGCGAGGGCGGTAACCTCACGGGCGAGCTCCTGGTCCAGGCGGAGGTGGAGCAGCTCGTCGCCGTCCTGGGGCCGTTTGACGACTGCGCCGTTGTTGCAGATGAGGGGCGTGTCGATACCGAGGTGTTCGGCGTTGCGCTTGGCCAGGAGGTACCAGCGAGCGGTGGCGAGGACGACCTTCACACCTGCATCAAGGGCACGCTTCACCGCTTCGGCGTTGCGCTCGCTCACCTTGACGGCGCTGTTTAGGAGGGTGCCGTCCAGGTCCAGGGCGATGAGCCGAACGCCGCTCACTGCTTCGGTTCGTCCTCCACGCTCACGCCTTTGCGGCTGGGGTTGCCGCCTCCGTCGCCGCTGTCGCCGCCAAACATGCTGGCGAAGGGGCGGAGGAATTTGGTGAACTCCAGGGGGAAGATGTACTTGGTGGATGGGCTTTCGCCGATCGTCTTGAGGGTCTCGAAGTACTGGAGGCTCATCGTCTTGGCATCGACGCCCTTGGCGACCTGGTATATCTTGTCCAGGGCGTTGCTGAAACCTTCGGCCTCCAGGATCTCAGCCTGGCGGCTGGCCTCGGCGCGGAGGATTGTGGCCTGGCGTTCGCCCTCGGCGCGGAGGATGGCGGCCTCCTTTTCGCCCTCGGCCACGGTGATGTTCGCCTCCTTCTGACCATCGGCCTCCAGGACGATGGCGCGGCGGTTGCGCTCGGCGGACATCTGGCGGCTCATCGCTTCCTGGATATCGCGGGGCGGCTGGATCTCGCGGATCTCGACGGCGGTGACCTTGACGCCCCAGCGGTCGGTGACCTCGTCCAGCTTGGCCTGCATGATCTGGTTGATCTGGTCGCGCTTGGCGAGGACATCGTCCAGGGAGATGTCGCCGACGACGGCGCGGAGGGTGGTGATGGCCATGCCGCGGGCGGCGCCGATGACGCTTTCCACGTTGAGGACGCTGTCCCGGGGGTTGACGATCTTCATGTAGACGAGCATGTCCACAGAGACGGGGGCGTTGTCCTTGGTGATGCAGGTCTGCGGCTCCACGTCCAGGAAGATCTCTCGCAGGTCGACCACTGTGATCTGGTCAATGATGGGCCAGAGGGGGAAGATGAAGCCGGGCCCCTTTTCTCCCATAACTCTGCCGAAGCGGAAATGGACGAGGCGGCGGTACTCTGGGACGATGGTGAAGAAGAAAGGCATTGGGGACCTCCTCTTGGATTGGGCGGGCTGGGTGCTGGCTTATTATAGCCCTAATACGCGGATAGCGTTTTCGTGCAGCACTGCCCGCTTCTCGGCGTTTGTTAGGGGGAGGCGCTGGATGCGGGCGGCGTCCTGCACGGGGTCGAACCAGGGGTAGTCGGAGCCGAACATCACGCGGTCGCAGCCGACCTGTCGCAAGGCGGCGGCCGCCGCCTCGTCGCTCAGCTCCGGTTGCTCCTCGGCGCCGTTGATGACGTAGCAGCAGTCGAAGAAGACGTTGGTGTGGGAGCGGGCGAGGTCGGCGCAGGCGGTGAAGTCGCCGAAGGCGAGGTGGGCCATGACGATGGTGAGGCGGGGGAAGGCGGAGAGCACCTCCGGGAAGTGCTTAGGGTGGGCGTGATCGGTGTGGCCGGTGCCCAGGGCGTAGGCGCCGGAGTGGAAGATGATGGGCAGGCCCAGTTCCTGCGCCCGCTCGTAGACCGGCCACAGACGGCGGTCGGTAGGGAGGAAGCGCTGGTTGGGCGGGTGCAGCTTGATGCCGTGGGCGCCCTCGTCGCGGCGCCGATCGATTTCGGCGACGAGATCTTCGGCGCTCATGGAGGGGTCTAGGCCGATGAAGGGGATGAGCTGTGGGTGATCGCGAGCCACGGCGCAGGTCCACTCGTTGCGGCGCTGGAGACGGCCGATCATCTGGCGGCGGAGGTCGGCCTCGGCTTCGGCGCGCTGGGTGGGGCTGAGGTCCGCCGGGAGGTTGGCGGCAGCGGCGTCGAACATGTCCACGATGGGTGTCATGTTCACCATCACCGCTTTCTCGATGCCGCTGCGGCTCATCAGCGCCAGCATCTCGTCCGGTGTGCCGCCGTAGTCGGTGCGGCCACTGCCCATCATCGCCTGGCGGCCTATTTCGCGGCTACGGTAGGTGTGGACGTGGGCGTCGATGATGGGGAAATCGAAGTTGGACATCACATGTTGGGTGCAGCCACCAGCCGGTTTTTGGCGAAGTGGCCGATCATCATGACGTCAGCGTTGAGGGGAGTCATCATCGCCCTATGCACGGTTGTACTCCAATGACAACCGGACATGTCATACTCCCGCAATCACTTCCGCGAGCTTCTGGGCCGTGGTGCTCACATCGTATTTGCTGGCGTTCTGCCGGCAGCGGTGGGCCACCTCCGCTCGAAGCTGGGGCTCCCGAATCAATCTGTCCACCGCCGAAGCGATCTGACCATGGGGCACGAGGAGCGCTCCGCTGTGAATTCCGGGATAGGCTACGGTGTTGGGGACGACGCAGGCGACGCCGGCGTAGGCTTTCTCTAGCATGGCGATGCCGAAGGTCTCGTGGTACGAGCAGGAGAAGGCGATATCTATCCCGGAGATGAAGCGCCAGTAGTCGACCTGGGTCTCAAACCGGGGTATGAACTGTACGTTGCCCAGCCGGTTGAGCCTGGTCGCGGCGTCTGCGTAGTAGTCTTTGAGGCTCTGAGGGACCCAGAACGGCTCATCCCAGTCCTCTTTCCGACCGATGATGAACTTCACGTCCCCATGCTTGGCCGCCAGGCTCTCGATGACGTCCAACGCTCCCTGGAAGTTTTTGTCGGTGCGCCAGCGGTGCTGCCACAAGATCGTCAGGCCGGAGCGCTGGGCCCCGTTCTCGTGCCGGCAGCGGTCTATGCCCTCGAGGTCGATGCCGAGGAAGCAGACCTGGAACTTGTAGCCATCGATGCGCTCCTCCAAGAGGTGTTTGGTAAATACGCTCTGCGCAAGATGTCTCTTGAAATAGGGCATGAGAACGGCTACGGACTCCAGGAAACCGTCTTCATGCGCGTTCTTTCCCCGGTCCCAGCCCGTGATGTAGTCCGGATAGAGGGCCCACAGGACGGTTGGCGTGCGGAGGATGTCTTCTTTATGGAGCGCGAGTGCGTCCACGCGCCGGTGAGGGCTGTATACCACCACGTCAGGGGAGAACTCATCTAGCTCGCGGTACAAGGGGGGATCCAACCAGTTGCCGGCAACTTCAAGGCCTTTTTCGCATAGGATCTCGCTTCCCCGATTGGGGAAGATCCAAGGCTCGATGTTGGCCAGATAGAGTCTCATACCACCTCATCGGCGAGAGTCAAGAAACCTGTGGTCCGGCGGGATCTAGAGGGGGATGCGGTTGGGCGGGCTACTGTCAATGCTTCTTGCCGATCAAGAAGCCTCTTCCCCCTCTGGGTATGCCTTCTGGGCTCTTTTCGCTGTGCGGTTCGTAGTAGAAGCCCCGGAACTCTGCGCTCCCGAAGCCGGCCGCCCTCACCATACCCTCCAGGCACTGGGGCCCGTATATCCACCAATTGGTCGGATCACCCATGTAGGCGCCCTCGATGAACCTGCCCATGGAGGTGAGGGCAGGGTCGAGGAGGAACTCGCTTTCGATAAGGATCGTGTCAGTGCAGACGGCAGCCAGCTTCGATAGCACGTTCGTCGGGTCCGGTATGTGATACATCAGTCCTGTGCAGATGACGATGTCGAAGGTGCCGAGGCTGGCATCGACGTTGTGAGCGTCGTCGTTTATGAACTGTCCGTCAAGCCCAAGGAGGTTGGAGAGGTGCTGCGCTTGCCGGACGTAGTGGGGGTCCAGTTCCACCCCCAGCACACGCTCGGCGCCCCTGCGTTTGGCCACGAAACTGTAGTATCCGGCGTTGCAGCCCGCGTCCAGGACGGTCTTGCCGGAGAAATCGCGCGGGAAGCCGAGGCGGTCTAGCGAGGCCAGGACGGAGTCACCGTCATGGATCCCCTCGATCTTGAGCCAATCGGCGAGGTTGAAGGAATGGTACCAGGGGCCTAGCCGCTCTACGGCGCTCAGTATCTCTTTTCTCTCCTCGGCAGGATGCACATCTAGATGCCAATTCAAATCTGCTCCTCGCTTTCGGTAAACAGCGTGTCGGCACGAGCCGCAGCACAATCTCGTGCCGCTGCGACGACTCTCGCAGGTCGTGAAGGTCCATGTTCCAGCTGTCTCACCGTAGTAGTTATGGGGCGGGGTGCGACGTGCTCACTCCTTAGTAACACAATATCGAAAACTTACCCAGTCCTGAGGTGCCGGCGGGGTTTGATCTTGCATTACGTCCACGATTTTGGCTCCATGCGCTTCGAGAGAGGCTACAACCTCCTCTGGCTTTATCCCATACATCTCCATCCTTGGCTGGTTAGGGCTCTTCGCTCCTGGCTTGTCGCCACGGGCCTCTAGTATTGGTTCGCTTGGCTGTTGAAATATTAGTAGGCCATGGGGGATAAGTATCCGCACGAATTCCTTTATATAGTTCTTAGAATACCGTGGTGCGATGTGTTGAAGCGTAATGTTTGTATAAATAAGGTCGAATCTATTATTAGCGAATAACTTTAGGTCAGCAGTCTCATTCAGATAGTATCTGCATCTATCGCCGTGGCTATTGAATTTGTTAGCTCGCTCGATCATAGATGGGGCAATATCAACGCCATCAACTTCGTCGAAATAATTGGCAAGCGCCTGAGTTAACCTTCCAACGCCGCAGCCAAAGTCGAGCGCTTTTCTGCGTGCAGTATTGAGACCCAATGATTCGACATGCCTAATGACCGCTTCGATTTCTTCTACCCCTGTTTTGAAGAACTCATCTGCTTGCCATTTGTTCCCCTTCTTATCAGGCTCAGTAAGTATCGACCCTAAAGGGTCAATTTCCCCAAATTGATTCCAATTGTGTTGTAACTCATTGATGTCCATAGAGACCGTTCCAGCAACCTACTGGTCAGCACCTTTTTGCCCTGAGGTCAGGTGAAAGGAGTGGTACCAGGGTTCCAGCCGCTTTACGGCGTCCAGAATCTCCTGTCTTTCCTGGATAGGATTGACGTCCAAATGCCAGTTCAAGGCTGCTCCTCTCAGGTAGCTGCTCCTATCGAGCGCAGAGCGGGAATTTTGGGAAATGGCAGATAGGGGGGCACTGAGCCTCATACTATCATTTCGGGGCTTGAGGTCAACCGGGGCCTGTTGTCCGGCCTAGGGCAAGGGGCCGCAGGACTCAGTCCGCGGGGAAGCCCAGATGGCGCTCGCGCAGGCTGACGAAGCCGTTGCGGGCGAGGACGATGTGGTCAAGGACGTCTATGTTGAGGAGGGAGCCGGCCTCCGCCACCTGGCGGGTCATCGCCACGTCGTCGGCGCTGGGTGTGGGGTCGCCGGAGGGGTGGTTGTGGACGACGATGATGGAGGGGCAGCCTTCGCGCACGGCGTCACGGAACAGGTCGGAGACGCGCACGTGGGTGGCGTTGACGGTGCCCTTGTAGACCTCCGGCGTGGCCAGCACCTGGTTTCTGGTGTTGAGCAGGACGACGCGCAGGTGCTCTTGCTCCAGCAGCGCCATATCGGCGAGGAGGAGGTTGGCGATGTCCTCCGCGGAGCGGATGCAGGGGCGCTCTTCTGGGTTGGTAGCGAGGAGGCGGCGGCCGAGCTCTAGGGCGGCGAGCACCTGGGTGGCCTTGGCCTCGCCGATGGCGTGCTCGGCGCAGAGCTCGCCGACGGAGGCGCGGGCCAGTCCCGTCAGGCCGTTGAAGCGGGAGAGCAGCCGCGTGGCCTGGGCGATGACGTTTTCGCCGGCGGCGCCGGTGCGGAGGATGATGGCGAGCAGCTCAGCGTTGGAGAGGGTGGCGGCGCCCATCCGGCGCAGCCGCTCCCGTGGCCGCTCGCTGGAGGGCATGTCGCGGATCATGGGCCGGTACTCGGCGGTTGGGGCGGGAGTAGGCATTGGGCGATCCTTTCGCGGCGGCCGGTAGGCTCACTCTGGGATGACGAGCACGTCTCCCGTCTGGAGGAAGTCGTCCAGTGTGAAGCCGTTTACGGCGGCCAGCGACTCGGCGTCCACGCCGAAAATGTCGGCAAGGTCGTACCAGGTGTCACCCGGCACCACGGTGTACTCGAGTGGGCCCTGCGGTTCGGGTGTCGGTGTGGGTTCGGGCGTGGGTGTGGGCGTGGGTGTGGGCGTGGGAGTGGGCGTAGGATCGGCGGTGGCGTCGGCCAGAATGACGAGCGGCGCCTGCAACCCCTTGGACCCATGCGCGGTCATCACCCGCACCGCATCGAGCGGCGCGGAAGGATCGCGCACGATCTCGACGTCGCCGCGATCGAACCAGTCGAGAAAGCGCTGGAGCGAGGGCGTGGTCGTGCTTTCGAAAGTCAGCGCGGCGTTTAGCAATTCCTCGATCGGATCGCGCGCCTCGGTCCCCAGCCGGCGGATCAGCTTGCGTCGGCCATCAAGCGGCCCCGACAGCAATTCCTCCAGAAACTGATAGGGGGTGAACACATCGGCGCGCCCCAGCATCTGCCGCAACGGGGCGAGATCGTCAGCCGGTAGCGTCCGCGTCAGATGCGCCCAGAGCGATCCACGCTCGCGGTACCCCGCCTCCATCAAGCGTTCCTGCGACCAACCGATCAGCGGCGACACCAAGAGCGCCGCAAGCGACAAATCATCTTCGGGTTGCAGCACGAAGCGCACCGCCGCCAGCAGGTCCTGCACCGCCAGCGGTGCGTTCAGCCGCAGCCGGTCGACGCCCGCCACCGGCACCCCCTCGGCATAGAGCCGCGCGACGATCAGCGAGGCCAAGTCACCGCGCCGCTTGACCAGGATCATGATATCCTGCGGCTCCAGCCGGCGCCCCTTGCTCTCCAGCATCAGCCCGTCGTCGAGCCAGCGGCGGACGGCGCGCGCGATGTCGGTCGCGACCTTGCGCACCGCATCGTCGATCCAGCCCTCCTCGTCCTCGTCGCTGCCCCCCGCCACGACCGGCGGCCAGAGCGTGACGCGACCGGGGCCTTTCACCTCGCTGGCATGACGCTCGACCTCGCCGGCCAGCCCCATGCCCGGCTCCGCCAGCGCCTCGACCGCGGCATCGACGAATTCCAGGATCGGGCGCGTCGAGCGGAAGCTGTGTGTCAGCGACAGGCGGTTGAACGGCAGGCCGCGCTCCTCGGTCGGCCAATCCTCCTCGCCCGCCACCTGCAGAGCGCGGCGGTGGAAATGCTGCTCCGCCGCCTGGAAATTGATCGGGTCGGTCCCTTGGAAACCGAAGATCGCCTGCTTGTAATCGCCGACGGTGAACAGCGTCCGGGTTGAGGGTGCATAGAGCCCCCGGCCGACGAAGAACTCATCGGCCAGCGCTCGGACGATCAGCCACTGGTTGAGGTTGGTGTCCTGCGCCTCGTCGATCAGGACGTGCTCGGTCACCTGATCGAGCTTGTAGCGGACCCATTCGCCGATGCCCGGACGCTGGAGCAGATCGACCGTCATGCGGATCAGGTCGTCGAAATCGACCGCCCCAATCGCGCGCTTGGCCTGGCCATAGGCACGGGCATAGTCGCGACCGAC
>JADFKX010000072.1 GCA_022564695.1 Chloroflexota bacterium
GACGCTGACCCTGGGAGCCCCCAGCGCTGCCTTTACTGGCTTTACCACCACGGCCTTCGACGCGCGCCTGACCCGAGGCGACGACTCCATGGAGCTCTCCCTCCTGATCTACGAGAATCGAGAGGCCGTCAAGGAGGACTGGCAGCTAACCCTGGGAGAGGCTCCGTTGCCCAAGGACGGGCGTGCCGTCCCCGACCACATCTCCACCTGGTGGAACGAGAACGTCGTCGTCGTGGTGCGCGCAAGTGTAGGGGACATCGCCAGCGATGCTCTGGACGCCTTCCTGGCTCTGGGCGAAGCCGCAGGTGCCGTCCGTCAGCTCGCCTACGTCGGCACAGACGAGGCGATCTGGCTGGTCAACGCCGACGGCAGCGGGCTGCAAAAATTCGCTGAAGATGTGTGCGACGGACGGTATAGCAGTGCCGCTGTAGCCTTCACTTGGTCTCCCACAGGTGACAAGTTAGCTGTCGGTTGCCAGAATCCGGATTATAGCTGGTCGGTTATCGTTTTAGACGAGGGTGGCCACCCTCTTGCACGCGCCGACGGCTTGGTGGGTATCCCTACACGCTGGTCTCCAGATGGCAAGGCAGTCGCTTATCAGAGCGGCCAAAACCTTACCTCCTCGACTGCAACCTATGAAGTTAGGGTGCTGGATTTGATGACCTTTGAAGATCGGAAGTTGGCGGATAATGCCTGGCTCCTGGACTGGCCTTCTCCTCACCGCCTGCTGGTCGGGCTGAACGTGGAGGACGCTGGCCTTGGCTTGAACTACGATGCCCATTGGCTGAACATCATCACTGGTGAGACAGACCCAATAACCCGTTTCGATGATATGGCACAATTCTGGCTCTCACTCGATGCGAGCAAGGCTGTGGTCATTTCGCCCAACACCGGGGCCATGCTGGCAGTTTACGACCTGCAAACTGGTTCAGAAACTCCTATCCCAGACAGCGTCATCGGCTATCCCTCACACGGGATACCGGCACGGCAGTTCGCCTTCTCCCCGGATGGCACGCAATTCTACTGGGCCGACGCGAGCCAGGAACCGGCAGTCATCTATCGGGCCAATATGGATGGCTCCGGGTTGACCAGGCTGGGATCGGTGCCCAGTATCTTCGTGACGCTGTCTGACGAGGGCCTCGTCGCCTACCCTCTCGGCGAGCCCCCTGAGGTGGTCGTAGACGACCTACAGACCGGGGCACGCGCCGAGGTGGGCGAAGTCCTCGGCGTATCGGTGGCCTGGCGCCATACTCCGTAGGGGTGCCGCTTGCCGCGCCCGTGCCCTAGCCCCTACCGCGCCGCATCCCGCGCTATCGCCTAGCCCGCAGCCATACGCTATACTTCCGCCTTAGTATGGCTCCAACGCCTCCCAGCCATCGACAAGAGAGCCCGCGTGCCCCGTAGACTCCCCCCACCCGATGCCGAGCGCTTCCTGCGCGGCCGCCACATCGCCATCCTCACCACCATCAACGCCGATGGCACACCCCTTCAGACGCCCGTCTGGTACCTCTACCAGGACGGCCTCCTCTACATCCGCACCAACTCCAACAGCGGCAAGGTCCGCAACATCCGCCGCGACCCCCGCGTCAGCCTCTGCGTCCAGGACGAACGTCCCCCCTACCGCGGCGTCACCCTCAAAGGCGCCGCTGGCGTCCGGCCGGAGCAGCCCCAGCTCTCCTCCAAAATGTCCCGACACTACCTGGGCGCCATCGCCGGCTTCTTCTACCTGCGCCTCCGCAACCGACAAGAGATCGAGGATGACCCCGACACCATCGTGGTCATCGAACCCAAGGGAAAGTTCGGCTGGGACTACCGGCCGCAAACGCCTCTCGTGGGCCGGATCTGGCTGGCCCTCAAGCGCGTCCTGCCCCCCTGGCTGTAGGGGCGCTGCTTGCTGCGCCCAACCGCTTGCCGCGCCCTGGGCCCCGGCCTGACCCCTACTCCGTCAGCCGCCGGTACAGCGTCGTGATCCGCGACGGCAGCGACTCAATGTCCGGCACCACCGCGTAACCGATCTCCTGGCACATCTGCTTCAAGTAATCGTGCCCATGCCGGTCCACCGTCAGGCAGAACGGCACGATCCCCTTGCGCTTCGCCTCCAGCAACGCCATGTGCGTATCGTGAATCGCGTACTCCTTCTCCGTGCGGTCTCGGCCGTAACCGTGGTCCTGGGGCCGTCCGTCGGAGACCAGGAACAGGATGCGCACCTTGGAGTCCCGTTCGTCCAGCTTGGACGTGGCGTGGCGAATCGCCGGGCCCATACGAGTGGAGCGCACCGGCGCTATCTTGTCGATCCGCCTCTTGACCACATCGGACAGCACCTCTTCCATCTCCTTCACCACGTAGAACTCAACGTTCTCTCGCCCGTAGCCGGAGAAGCCGTATATCCCGTACGTATCGCCAATCGTCTCCAGCGCCTTGATAAGAAGGACGATGCTCTCCTTCTCCAGGTCGATGATCCGCTTGGGCGGCGTGAGAAGCTCCTGAGCGCGCCGCGCCATCCACCAGGAGAAGTAACGCCGGGGGTCGTCGTCGAACTCGTCCTGGCCGTAGCGCCGCTCGTGCTTGGCGATCTCCTCATCGGTAGAGGCGCTCATATCCAGCAGGAACGCCACCGACACATCCCGCTCCACCTTATTACGACGCCAGTAGACCTTACCGCTGGGCGTAAGGCCGGCGCGACGCTCCATGACGTACTCCGTGACCGCGTCCAGGTCGAACTCCTCGCCGTCAAGCAAGTGCTTGACCTTACGGAACGTCTCCGGCCGCAGCAGCTCGAACTGGCGCTGCGTCTGGGCGGCCAGAGAAGCGTACTTGGCCAGCGTCTGCTCGTAATACTGCAGCGCCCCCTCGCTCACCGCGTACTCGACGACGCGACACCAGCGTGGCTTGAAGTCGCCGGCGCGGAAGTCCCATTCGTCATAGTAGAAGTACTTCGGCTCAACCGGCAGCTCGCGCTCGTCGTCCGCCGTGCTGAGGCCGGAGACGAGCTGGCCGTCCTTCACGGGGATCCGCTCCGCCTCCTCCTTCCCCCGCTGCTGAGCGCTGAACTCCTTGAGCAGGTTGGTGACGAACAAATCCGACGACTGGGTGAGGTCCGCGTCGGCCAGGTCTGACAGAGTGATCTCCACGCTCTTCTCCAGCATCGCCTGCAGCTGCTCCGGCGATAGCGGCGACAGCGGCCCCTGCTCTCCGCCGCGTTCTTGACGCAGGCGCATCAAGAGCTGCACCATCTCCGGCTTAAAGTCGCCGCGGAACTCCACCGGGTCAGGGCTCTCATACGGCATCGCTTCGCCCTGAGGGAAGTCGATGTCCATACTCTCCCCCAGCGAGTCCGACATCACGGGCATCGCCTGCATCATCTCCTCGTCTAACCCTTGCCACTCCTCTTCGTCCATCAGCTCAGAGATGATGTTCGGTATCTCCTGCGCGATCTGATAGAGGCGCAGCGTGGCCTCCGCCGAGTCCTCCACAATCGCCTGCGGCTGCTGCACCGCGGCAACGATGCCCATCGCTTGATGCATCACCGGCGCCAGCGGCTCCGGCCAGCGGACGCGGTCCGGGCCGCCCAGGCTAACCCGCACCAGGTTCTCCACGAACGCCTGTAGAAGCGGCAGCTTCTCCACCTCCGGCCGCTTCTCCAGCTCCAACTGCTGCCGCCGCCGGTAGGCCGTGCGAATACCCGCGTACTCCCGTTCCACCTGCACGTCGATGCGGGCGTCCTCCAGGAGAGCGAACAGGTCAGACGCCAGGCGCCGATTCTCAAACAGATCGAAGTATCGCTCCATGTCTGTCAGCGGCCCCGCCAGCGGCTCGCCATCGCCGCTCCCCTCCCCACCGCTGGCGTAGGCCTCGGCCTGCTCCCTCTCCAGCTTGCGACGCAGGTTGGGGAAGATACGCCCTTCCCTCTCGAACGTGAAGCCGAAAGTATCGAACTCCAAGTGACCCGCCTGGTGAGTGGAGTAGACCTTGTATATGGAGAAGTTCTCCTCCTTTTCACGGAACTCCTCCACCCAGGGCGGCAGGTAAATAGCGGAACCCTCCGTGGACGGTGACTCCGTCTCCACCCAGCCGATCCCCTTCTCCGCCAGCGCCTCCGCGGAGTGGACCGCCACCTCCATGCCGGTGAGCGCCTTGCAGTACATGCGCAGGACATCGCCGACGCGGCTCAGCTCCACCCGCGAGGAGAGTGCATCCAGCATCTCCTCGCCGCGGCTGGATTCCATGCGGAAGTAGGCCTCGCCGCCCTCGCTGCTGCTATCCAGCAGGGCGCTGCCCTCGCCGTGCCACTGCAACACTTCCTCCGGGCCGATTCGCGCCAGCACCGCCGGGCTGCTCTTGAGAAACTCCATCGCCGCCACCGGAGAGCGGTCGGCCAGCTCCTCCGCCAGGGAGAGAAGCGTACCGTGCATCTCCGTGTCCACCTCGTCAAGGGCGCGGGCGGACTCGGCGAAGAATGAGAACGCCTGCCGTCCCTCCCTGCGGGCCAGCTCCCGCGCCAGTGCCAGGAAGCGGACCCGCTGAGACTGCTGCACGTGAGCAAGCAGGATCGGGCCCTTCTCTAGATAGGATCGGGCATCCGCCCAACCCGTGGAGGCCAGCGCCTCAGCGAAGCGCAGGAAGGCTTCCCGGTCCTCGCCGCCGATTGGGGTCAGTACGTGTGGCGCGACGCTCAGACAGTGAGCGGCCAGGTCATAGGAGCGGTCGCAGAGTGAATCGACAAAGCGGATGAGGATGCGCGCCTCCTCCAACGTAAGCTGCCCGAACAGCGCCGGGCTGCCGTCGAAGAACTGCACCGCCAGGGATGCGGAGCGCCAGGTCCCCTTGTAGAGCTGGCGGCCCAGCCCCACCCAGTCGCCCATCTGCTCCACCGTCACCTGAGACAGCGTCCCCGGCGAGGCGCGGAAGTACGAAGCGGCCAGCGCCGACGATGCCTCCGCCAGGTCGCGGCCGCGCTCGGTCCAGCGACGGAACTCCTGAAAGCCCAGTGCCGGCAGCACTTCCGGCGTCACTCGGAAATACTCCCCCGCTGCCTCCCAGGAGCGCCACGACTGCCGGGCCAGCTCCAGCCCCTCCTCCGCCCACTGGCCCACCTCTTCAGGCGAGAGGATCTGCTCAACCCCCTCCGCCGCCCGGCGGAACTCGCTCACCAGAGTTGTGGAGAACGGGGCTAGCTTCTTATCGTAGCTGCGGTAGATGCGCCGGTACTCTGCCTTACTCAAAGATTGACGACACCACCTCTTCGATGCTCCGCTGCACGTCCAGCTCGTCCGTTAATGCCCAGACGACTGCCACCTGGCAGGCGCGGCGGGCCGGTATCCCTTCGGTGATGAGCTGTCCGGCGTAGATGAGCAGGCGCGTGCTCGCCCCTTCGGCCAGACCGTGCTCCTTCAAGTGGCGCACCTTCTCGCCCAGCTTCGCCAGGTCCATCGCCACCGCTGGCGTCACGCCCGATTCGTGCTCGACGATCTTCGCCTCCATCTCGCGTGGCGGATAGTTGAACTCGATCGCCATGAACCGCTGACGAGTGCTGTGCTTCAGGTCCTTGAGCGCGCTCTGGTAGCCCGGGTTATAGGAGATGACCATCAGAAAGCCGTCCCTGGCCTCCACTATCTGGCCCAGCTTCTCTATGGGAAGGATGCGCCGGTGATCCGTTAGCGGGTGAATGAGGACTGTCGTGTCCTTGCGCGCCTCCACTACCTCATCCAGGTAGCAGATGCCGCCGGCTTTCACGGCCCGCGTCAGCGGCCCGTCTATCCAGCGCGTGGAATCGCCTTCCAGCAGATAGCGGCCCACCAGATCAGAGGCGGTCAGGTCCTCATGGCAAGCCACCGTCACCAGGGGGAGCCCACCCTTCGATGAGTTCTCATCCTTCTCTATCCCATCGCGGACGATCGTGAGCGGCCGGTGCAGCGTATAGGCCATGTACTCGATGAACCGCGTTTTGCCGCAGCCCGTAGGGCCCTTCATCAGCACCGGGATCTTCTGCGAATAAGCAGCGTTGAACAGCTCCACCTCGTCGGCTACGGGTATGTAGAACGGCTCCTCGGCGAGGATGTACTCCTCTATCGCATATTGCCTGTAAACCTGGTCCTGAGTCATCCCGGTATCACTCTTCCTCTCCGCCTGCCTGCCGGCAGGCAGGCTCATCGAAGGGCCTGACCGTTAAACGCCGCTCCGGGCCGAAGGTGTCTCCAGCCGCGCCAGCAGCCGCTGCCACTCTTCGTCCACCTGCTTCCGCGTCTGCTCCAGCGGGCAGTCGGTATAGATTAGGATCTGCGAGCGGGCGGCGCGCTCCTCGTTGCTCATCTGGGCCTTGACGCGGGCCAGCGTCTCCTCCAGGCTGAGGCCGCTGCGCTCGGCGGTGCGCGCGGCCGCCACCTCCGGCGGCGCCATCGTGACCCAGACCTCGTCCGTTAGGTCGTCCCAACCCGCGTCAAACAGCAACGCCGCCTCCAGCACCACCACCCGTGCGCCGCGCGTCCGCTCCTCCTCCAGCTTCTGCCGCATCATCTCCTTCATCCGCGGATGCGTGATAGCGTTCAGCCGCCGGAGCTGCTCGGGGTCGCTGAAGACGATGGCGCCCAGCTTCTTCCGGTCGATTGCGCCGTCCTGGGCCACTATCCGCCGCCCGAACGCCTCTACGACCTCCCGCCAGGCAGGCTTGTCCGGCAAATACACCTCGTGGCCCACGGCGTCAGCGCTGAGAACCGCGGCGCCCTCCCCCTCCAGCATCTGGGCGACCGTGGACTTGCCGCTGCCGATCCCTCCCGTAAGGCCAATAACATACATACTGCCTGCCGGCGCTGGTTGCCGGCCCTCCCGACAATAATGGCCGGCACTCGCCGACCGCACGGCCATTGTAGGGTTGACCTTCCGTACGCGTCAAGGTTGGAGGCGGCGACGGTCTTGCGGCTAAGGGTACACCTGCCGCGTGAACACCATCCCTCCCGTCATCCCCTGCGCCCGGTAGAAACGGTGCGCGTCCTTCCGGCCCTCGCCGGAGGCCAGCTCCAGGTGAGTGCACCCCCTCTGACGAGCCCAGTCCGTAGCCGCGTCCAGCAGCAACGCACCGATACCCTGGCTGCGCCGCGACGAAAACACCACCAGGTCCTGTAGCCAGCAGCGCTTACCGAAGCGGATGAACGGAGGCTCAAGGTAGACGCTGGCCAGCCCTACGATGGAACCACCGTCAAGCGCCAGCAGTACGTCGGCGTCCAGGTGCTGCACCGCATATCGAAACCCCTCGCGGCCGCGCTCCAGGGAGTACCCTCGCGGCCTGGCGCCCGGCGGCTCGAACAGCTCCTCGATAAGAGTTAGGACGGCCTCTTCATCGGCGGGCGAGGCCGGACGAGTTGAGAGGCTCGCTGTTCCCTGCTCCGTGTGCCCTGTTCCCGCGCTACTCGGCCTTCAGCTCCCGCACCTTCTCCATGAAGGCCGGTACCACTTCCTTCCAGTCGCCCACCACGCCGAAGCGCGCGGCCTGGAAGATGTTCGCATCCGAG
The DNA here is from genome assembly GCA_022564695.1 of Chloroflexota bacterium. Taxonomy (GTDB): domain Bacteria; phylum Chloroflexota; class Dehalococcoidia; order SM23-28-2; family RBG-16-64-32; genus JADFNQ01. The sequence continues at coordinate 7,506 of JADFKX010000072.1, forward strand.
TCCTTGTTGATAGCGACGATGTTCTTCACCTGCGAGATGCCGGCCATGTGCTGGCTGGCCCCCGAGATGCCCACGGCGATGTACAGGTCCGGCGTCACCACCTTGCCTGTCAGCCCAACCTGCGCCGCCACAGGGTACCAGCCCATGTCGCAGACCGCGCGAGTCGCGCCCACGGCGCCGCCCAGGATCTCCGCCAGCTCCTCCAGCGGCTGGAACCCCTCCGGGCCGCCCAGCCCGCGGCCGCCGCTCACCACCACCGGCGCGTCCTCTAGCCGCACGCCCTCTACCTCCTCCTTGCGCCGGCTGACGATGCGGGTGCGGATAACGTCCGCGCTCACGTCGGCAGGCTGCTTAGCCACCTCCGCCTGGCGAGAGTCATCACGCTCCGGCGGATCGAAGACCTTGGCGCGTAGCGTGGCCATCTGAGGCATGCCGTTGATCGTGTAGCGGGCGCGGGCGCTGCCACCGTAGCAGGACCTGCTCGCCTGCAGCTTCTCGCCGTCCAGCGATAGCTCCACGCAGTCCATCGCCACTGCCGTGCCCATTCGCGCCGCCAGCCGCGGGGCCATGTCCCGTCCGATCGCCGTCTGGCCGAAGAGGACGACCGATGGATCGGCCTCCTTGCAGATGCGCTCTCCAACATGCACGTAAGCATCGCCCTGGTAGTCCTTGAGCACTTCGTCATCAACGACGATCACCTTGTCGGCGCCAAACGCCCCGCACTCCTTGGCCAGATCCTCCACGCCGGCGCCCAGCAGGACGCACGTCACCGGCCCACCCAGGCTCTTGGCCGCACCCAGAAGCTCTCCGGTAACCGGGGCCAGCTCGCCGCCTCCCTCCACCGCCTCCCCGAACACAAGTACTCCGCTTGGCATACGTTCCTCCTACAGGTTGGGCCTCTTGTCCCTCGCCACGGCCCTTAGATCAGCTTCACTTCCCGCAGCCGGACAGCCAGCTGTTCGCCCGCTTCCTTGGCGCTGTCCGCCTCGATGAACTCCGTATCCACGGCCGTCTCGGGGACGAACAGCGCCTCCAAGTTGATGCGGTTCTTCGCCCCGTCAATGCCAAGATCGGAGCCGGTCATCGTGACCACCTCCTTGCGGGCGGCCTGCATGATCTGACGGAGCTGCGGATATCGCGGCTCGCCCAGCTCATTGGATACGGTCACGACACAGGGCGTGGGCGCCTCCACCGTCTCGAAGCCGTCCAAAAGAACGCGCTCAGCCGTCACCTTCCCGCCCTCCATCTGGACCTCCTTGACGATTGTGATGACCGGGAAGCCCATGAGTTCAGCCAGGGTGGAGCCGACGACGCCCATATCCCAGTCGACCGCCTGGCGGCCGCAGATGATGAGGTCCACGGGCCCGATCTTCTTGATGGCCGCGGCCAGTATCTCGGCTGTGGCCCAGTGATCGGCCTCGTTTAAGGCCGGGTCGTTGATGTGGACGCCCTCGTCGGCGCCCATAGCCAGACAGTGCTTTATGGTGTCACGATAGGCGTCTGGGCCCAGGCTAAGGATGGTGATCGTCGTATCGGCAACTTTGTCCTTGACGCGTAGGGCAGCCTCAACTCCGATCGTGTCGAACTGAGAGGGCACCGGTTGGATGCCGGGGATGGGGAGGACCTTCTTGGCAGCCTCATCCACCTTGAACTGCGAGGCGGGCGCCTCCGGGTCCGGCACCTGTTTGACGCAGCAGACAATGTGGGGCATAAGCGTACCTCCTTGGCGGGCGGCCCTTCCACTATA
>JADFKX010000073.1 GCA_022564695.1 Chloroflexota bacterium
TTCACGCCGGAGAGCGGAGACAGGGTCAAACCGACAGCAGTGGGAACGTCATTCCCGGCACTGAGGATGACGTGACCGTGACGGATGACGCCGTGACGTTTGTCATCCGCGACGTTGATTCTATCCCCGACGGTTCCGAGCTAGAGGTCAAGGCGTTTCATATGGAGAACCAAGAGAGCAGCGTGAACTGCGATACGTTTATGGAGACCCTGTCTCTAAATTGAGGCGGCAGTAAGAGCGCCTTCTCCTATGATTGGAGCGGGCGATGGGAACCGCACCGGCGGTTGGGTAGGGGCGTCGTGAGGTGGTGAGTGTACGCGCGAGGAGTAGACCAAAGAGCGAGGCGTATATCGCACGGTTCTCTCCACGGATTCGCCTGGGGTTGACATGGTGGCTTGCTCACGGCCATGCGCCAAGATTTTGTCTGTTTACCTTTGGGTCAGAGATTCATCGCCAGAGGCCGGAAACATCTTGACATACGCTGCGCCTGGGCGGAAACTCGGCGCAGCGGTACGCTTTCCACAGGGCAGAGGGTTGAGGTGCCACAGCCTAATTACTGGATCCCTGTCCCAGCTACGGGTTCGCACTCGCCCGCCTTACGCAGGCACTGGACGCCTGCCTCTTCCACGACGCTAGTTGAGCCCCACGGCTATTGGAGCGCCGCGCCACCCAACGGCAGCGCAGCGCCCATCCTTGAGAGACACTGGACCCCTGTAACTCCGCGGAAAAACCGGAAGACAAACCATAACGCCCAAACCGTAACGCCAGATAGGGAAAGCGCAACGCTGCTATCCCAGGCGGAGGCCCTCCTCCTCACTGAAAGCATAACGGCTAGCGACGAAACCGCCTCGATCCCACCGTTACTGTCACAAACCGCAACGCGACTCTGCGTGGGATGTGGGAAGCCCTTGGAAGGGAAGCGGCCACAGGCGAAGGCTCACGGGGCCGCCTGCCGGCAGCGGGCCTACCGACGGCAGAAGAAGGCGGCGGCGCAAGCCCGTGACCAGCGAGAGGCCGGGCGTCAGGTCGAACCACAGCAAGCAGATCTGGTCCACATCACCATCGGCTAGATTCACCTATCGACGCATTTTGGTGTATCATGCCATGGCGCGTCCCAGCACGTACGCCTGACGGAGAGGAATGCCCATGTCTGAGCTCTGGTTCAAGCCTGCTTACGAACTCGCGGCGGCGATTCGCTCGCGCCAGCTCTCGCCCGTGGAGCTGATGGAGGCCTCCCTCCAGCGCATAGAGCAGGTCAATCCTGCCCTCAACGCCTTCATCGCCATGCGACCTGAGGAGGCGCTGGAGGACGCCCGTACTACTGCGGACCGCATCGCCAACGGGGAGGATGTTGGCCCGCTGGCCGGGCTCCCCTTTGGCGTGAAGGAGCTGGAGGACGCCGAGGGATTCCCATCTACACACGCCTCGGTGCCCTACAAGGACAACTGGCCGGACCGGGACTCCGTCCAGGTGGAGCGGCTGAAAAATGCGGGCGCCATCCTGCTTGGCAAGACCAACGCGCCGGAGTTCGGGTACACGGCGTTCACCAAAAACCTGCTGTTCGGGGTCACGCGCAACCCCTGGAACCTGGAGCGCACGCCCGGCGGCTCCAGCGGCGGCACCTCGGCGGCGATCGCCTCCGGCATGGTGTCGCTGGCCACCGGCTCTGACGGCGGCGGCTCCGTCCGCATCCCCGCTTGCTACACCGGCTGCTTCGGCCTGAAGCCGACGTTTGGCCGCGTGCCAAAGGGCCCGACCAAGATGCTTGGCTGGAACGACACTTCCGTCTACGGCCCGATAACCCGCACAGTCCGCGACGCGGCTCTGTTCATGGATGCGGTTGTGGGCCCCCACCCGGGTGACCCCGATTCCCTGCCCCACCCCGGCATCTCCTACGTGGAGACGCTCGAGCAGCTTCCGGCCAAGCTCAAGATCGCCTGGAGCCCCACGCTGGGCTACGCGCGGCTGCAGACGGACGTCCGGCGCGAGGTGGAGAAGGCGGTGCGCGTGTTCGAGAAGCTGGGGCATCAGGTGGAGGAGCTGGAGGACGGCTTCCCGGATCCGTGGAAGGTCTGGGCACGGGTTTCCGGAGCGGAGACGTACGCTAAGATCGTCGATAAGATCGAGGAGCACCGCTCAGAGTTCGGGCGGGCGTTCCTCACGGGCGCCGAGGCAGCGGCGCAACTGACGCCCGAGCGGTACGGCAAGGCGCAACGAGAGCGCGCAGAGCTGGTCAACTATCTTTGGCATCTGTTCGATCGCTACGACCTGCTAATGACGCCAACCCTTCCTACGGAGGCGTTCGACGCCCGCGGCAAGTGGCCGAGCGAGATAAATGGGGAGCCTCTCAAGAACCCGATACACGCTGTTGCTTTCACCTACCCGTTCAACCTGTCCGGGCACCCGGCAGCCACCGTGCGGGCAGGCCTCACCGACTCCGGCCTGCCTTGCGGCCTTCAGATCGTGGGGCCACGCCATCGGGAGGAGCTCATCTTTCAGGCGTCATACGCCTACGAGCAGGAGCGGCCCTGGAACGACGTTTGGCCCAAGGAGGTGCCGGTTAGCGTTTAGCAAGATCGTCCTCTGGCAGCGATGGCGGTGCTATACTGACGACGCATGGCAGGGACAAGGACAGACGAGGCTTACGTTGGACGCGACTACGGCGGACGCAAGGTTGAGATCACGCCGGAGCTCGTCCGGCGTTACGCCGAGGGGGTAGGGGACGAGAACCCCTGGTACTTCGGCGACTCACCCTTCGGCGGGCCGGTGGCGCCGGCCCTGATCCTGCACTCCGAGGTTTATCACGACCTGTCCTGGTATCTCCCCAACATCTACGGCAACCTGCACACCAAGCAGGAGTGGGAGCTGTTCCAGCATGTCATGGTGGGGGACACCGTAACCACCCGCTCCTTGATCGTCGACAGATACGTCAAGCGGGACCGCGAATACGTGGTCAAGGAGGTGACATGCTCCGGGCCGGACGGGCGGATCATGAGCCGCAGCCGGACGCACCAGAGCTTCCTGCTGGACGCGGGGACGGGGATCGTCGTCGACAAGAAGCGGGAGAAGAGGAGCGACCGGCGCTTTGACGTGAACGCGCAGGAGCCGCTGGAGGATATACATATACCCAGCAAAGACGTCACGCTGGAGATGTGCCAGAAGTTCTCCGGCCCCGCCAAGAACTACCACAACGACATTGAGGCGGCGCGGGCGCTTGGCTTCCCGGACATCGTGGTCGAGGGGATGATGACACTATGCTTCCTCTCACAGATGATGACGGAGCGCTTTGGCGCCGGATGGTACGAGGGCGGCCGGCTGAGCGTGAACCTGGTGAACGTGCTCTGGCAGAACGATCAGGTCACCTGTCGCGGTCAGGTCACGGCGCTTACGCAGGAAGGCTCCCGACAACGGGCGCACTTGCAAGTGTCATGTGAGAAGCCGGACGACACGAAGGTGGTAGTGGGCAGCGCCAGCGCGCTCCAAGAGTAGCCAACGGCGAACCCGCCCCCTCTAAAAAGCGAAAGGCCCAGCCGATGGCTGGGCTAGTCTATATTCAGTCTACGACACTAGGAAGGTTCTCTTGGCAGCCGCTCCACTATCATGTCGAGCGCCTCGCCGCGGTGCAGCCATTGCACAAGCTCCTTGCGCAGGAGCAGGCTGGCCGTCTCCAGCGCCTGTGTCCGCTCTGAGTCACGTTGCTGGCCCATGGCGAAGTGAACCTCTCTCAAAGCGCTCTCGCAGGCGGCGGCCATGCGCCAGGCGAAGAACCAGCGACCGTTCAGATCAGCCCAGGTACCTTCGGTATGTGGGAGTGTCCGTTGCTCCATCGCCATAATTAGCAAACCCAACCCTTTCTTCTTAGTTCATCAATTAAGGATGCTCTGACCGCGCTCGTGTTACATGAAATCTCGGATGAAATAGCGCCGTTTGCTATACTAGGAAGGAATCAAATCGCGGAGGTAGTTAGAGCTTGGCTAAACGACAGAGGCGACGAAGACGGCTTTCGGGACGGGCTGCGGGAGACACTGGGGAGCACAAGGCGAAGCTCCCGTTTCCCGTCAACCTGATCTGGAACTCCAAGATTCTCTACGTCATATTCATCATGGCGATGATCGGCGGCCTGGCCGCCGTCGGGCTATCGCCCGGCCTCGGCAGCACGGGCGGCTCGACACCGGCTGAGATCGTAGACGAAGAGGAGCTGCCGGATGTCGAGGGAACGCCGGAGGGTCTGCTAACGTTCAGCGCTCCGGAGAAGACGATTGATGTTACGAAGGGCTACAACGCCGTCATCACGACCGATGCGGGCGACATTGTCGTAGCGCTGAACCCGGACGCTCCCGTAGCCGCAAACAGCTTCGCCTTCCTGGCCGGCCAGAACTTCTATGACGGGCTGGAGTTCTTCTGGGTCCTCCCGGAGTTCGACGCTCAGGCCGGAGACCCCACCTGTGCATCCTCCAGCGAGTTCTCGTGTTCGGGCACCGGCAGCCCCGGCTACGACCTCCCCAAAGAAGGAGGTTCAGCCACAGCCAGCCAGTGGGCGGTGATCGCTCCGCTCACCATCTCCGGCGGCGACCGGGTGCACGGCAGCCAGTTCGTGATCGCGCTGGCCAATGGAGAGCTAGAGGGCAGCATCATCGGCGAGGTGATAGAGGGGCAGTATATCCTGGAGGCGCTGCCGCAACGTGTGCCGTGCTTTGGCTCCCTGCCGAGCGAATCCAACCCCTGTCAGACGGACGGAGAGTTGCCGGACGCGCTCACCATCGTGGACATCGTCGTTCAGCCAGCCTAGAGCCCTAGTGAGAAAAAGCAAGGCCGACCGCTAGCGCGGTCGGCCTTCAGCGTGTTCGACCGGTAAGACCTAGGCCTTCTTCTCCTCAGTGGTATCGACCGAAGCCTTCTCCTCCTCAGAAGTGTCGGCCGAAGCCTTCTTCTCCTCTGGCTCCTGCTCGCCTTCCTTCACTTCGTGACGGAACTCGCGAATGGCGCGGCCTATGGAGCCACCGATGTCACCGAGTTTGGACGCCCCGAACAAGACCACCAATATGGCAAGGACTATGCCCAACTCAAGCGGCCCTACTGGAAGAGCAAGGAACGGCATATCAGCGCCTCCTTCTTATCACAAGTAAAGCGTACCATACATGGCTGCCGCCGCAACCACCGATCAGGCCGCCGCCGCTCTTTCTACCAGGAACATTATCGCAAAAAAGAGAATGGCCAGACCAAGCGCTGGGAGTCCTACCTGCCAGATGCCTCCCACGAAGAAGAAGATCGCCGCCGCAAGCGCGATAGACATACCCGATACGGCGAGTATGCGGGCAACGACCACGAACGAGGAAACCGGTTGGAGCCGCGGCGGCGGTGGTTCTTCCATCTACTCCCTTGATGGAATTATCGCCCCCAGGAGGTCAAGCATCAAGCGGGCGGCAATGCGGGCGGTGACACCCGCCGAATCATAGGTTGGATTCACCTCGCAGATATCGAAGGCTATTATGCGCGTCCGCTGGGCCAGCAGGAGTAGCGCCTCCTTGAGCTGATAGTAGCCGATGCCGCCGGGCTCCGGGAAGCCGGTGCCGGCCGCCACCGCTGGGTCCAGCACGTCGATATCGATAGTGATGTAGGTATCACCGTTGGGGTGCACGTCAGCCAGGGCCGCATCCACCCCTTCGCGGACGATTCGCTCGCTGGTGATGATCTGGACGCCATCCCGCAGCGCCGCCTCCCAGGGCTCCACGTGCTCCAACGCACCCCGCAGGCCGATCTGGACGATCCGCTTGAGGAAGGGCAGCTCGCTGACACGGCGCATCTGGTTATCGTGAGAGAGCCGCTGGCCAAACTTCTCGTCCGTGTAGTCCTGGTGTGCATCGAACTGAACGACGGTCAGCGGGCGGTCATCGAAGGCGCGCACCAGAGGAAGGGTTATGGCGTGGTCCCCGCCCACGAACACGGGCACGCGACAGCGTGAGCGCACGAATGCGGCCGCCTCCGTGATGCGCTGAAAGTTCTCCTCCAGCCCAAGGGTGCGAACGTCCACGTCGCCCATGTCCGTCATGGAGACGCCGCGCAGGATGCGCTCTCCTCGCTCGGCGTCCAGCCAGCCCTCGTCTCCGTCCACCGGCTGGAAGCGCATGGAGGCCTCACGCAGGGAAAGGGGGCCAAAGCGAGCGCCGGGACGGTCGTTCGTCGCCTGGTCAAAGGGGACGCCGAGGAAGGCGATGTCGGCCCGGGCCGACGTGGGATCGTCGGCCAGCGGCGCGCCGAAGAAGGTGGACCAGCCGCGGCGGATGGGGACGCCGTGCTTACCGGCAGACGGGCTCACGGGCGCTTCCTCACGAGCGATGACCTCTTCGGTGATGGAGCGGGCAACGGCTGGCGGCTGCGGGCGCGCTTCGCCTTCTCCTGGATGTGGGGAGGCGCCGGTCGCCTGCGCGGGCCGCTCTGTCTTGTCGCCATGCTGTGTTACCTGTCTATCTGCGCCTTTTGTAGCCGACCGGAGTAGTCGATGTACACGGACTTCCACTCGCTGTAGGAGTCTAGGGCCGCCGTGCCGGCCTCACGATGGCCGTTGCCGGTGCCGCGGGTGCCGCCGAAGGGCAGGTGAATCTCGGCGCCGATGGTGCCGGCATTTATATAGACGATGCCGGTGGTTATCTGTTCCATCGCCTTGAACGCCACGCTGACGTCGCGGGTGTAGATGGAGGAGACCAACCCGTACGGGACATCGTTGTTGACGGACACCGCCTCTTCGAGGTCGGAGACAGGGATAACATCCGTCACGGGCCCGAATATCTCCTCCTGGGCGATGCGCATCTGGGGTCGTACGCCAGTGAACACGGTCGGCTGGAAGAAGTAGCCCTTGTCCAGACCATCGCCGGCGGCGCGCGCACCACCGACGGCGATGTCGGCGCCCTCTTTGCGACCGATCTCCATGTAGCTCTGCACCTTCTCCAACTGGGGCCGGTTCACCAGCGGGCCAACGTCCGTTGACTCGTCCAGGCCATCGCCGAGGCGCAAGGTTTCGGCGCTGGCGATGAGCTTCTCGGTGAAGGCGTCCAACACGCCCTCCTGGACGATCATGCGGCTGGCAGCCGTGCAGCGCTGGCCGCTGGTGCCGAAGGCGCTCCATACGGCGCCCTCGACCGCCAGATCGATGTTGGCGTCGTCGAGGACGATGATGGCGTTCTTACCGCCCATCTCCAGGTGCACGCGTTTGCCGTTAGCGCCGCAATAGGCGGCGATCTCGCGGCCCACCTCGATGGAGCCGGTGAAGGAGACCATCGCGACCCGCGGGTCGCGTACCAGAGTGGCGCCGGTATCGTCCTCACCGAAGAGGAGGTTGACGACGCCGGGCGGCAGACCGGCCTCCTCCAGGATGCGCAGCAGGTTGGCCGCGCTGAGGGGAGAGTAGGGCGAGGGCTTAAAGACGACAGTGTTGCCCGCGATCAGCGCCGGCATCAGCTTCCAGCAGGGGATGGCCAGGGGGAAGTTCCAGGGGGTGATGGCGCCCACTATCCCGTGCGGCTGTCGCACTGCCATTGTGAACTTGTCCGGCAGCTCTGAGGGTACGACCTGGCCGAACATCCGCCTCCCCTCGCCGGCGGCGTAGTAGGTCATGTCGATCGCTTCCTGGACGTCGCCCCGCGCTTCCTTCAGCACCTTGCCCATCTCGACGGTGACTTCGCGGGAGAGCTCCTCCTTGCGGGCGAGCATCATCTCGGCGGCGCGGAAGAGGATCTCGGCGCGCTGGGGCGCAGGGGTGGCGCGCCAGCGGGGGTACGCCTGGGCCGCGGCGGCGACAGCATCAGCCACGTCGTCCGGGCCGGAGTCGGGGAAGGCGCCGATGGTGTCGCCGTTAGCGGGGTTCTCGCGCTGGAAATACTTGCCACTTCGAGGAGGAGACCAGCGGCCGCCGATGTAGTTCTCGTACGTATTCGCCATGCCCCACCTCCGCTTCGCGAATGCGAGTGCGCGCCTGCCTGCCGGCAGGCAGGCTACACACCTATGATAGCACCGCGACGACGAGGCGCGCGCTGTAAGGCAGCTAGTTCACCGGCTCCCACCGGTTCCACAGGGCAGGCAGGTCGCCCTCTTCGCCCCCGGTGTCTACGGCAGGCGAGTAGGTGTAGACGGCCGCGTCGTCGCCCTGACGACGGTAAACCGTGAGCTCACCGTCGAAGTCGATGTTCGCTTCTGACGTTGCGCCAATTTCGGTGAAGTCATCGGCGATGAGGTTGGCCTGGAGGACGTCACGCAGTTGGTAGCGTTGGCCCTCGAAGGTCATGAAGACGTTGGGCGCCACGAAGCCGGACGACGTTGCCTCATCGCCACCAGTCAAGTCGTCAGCCGCCGCCGGTCCGGAGTCATCGCTGTCCGAAACGGCGGGCGTGGAGTCGCTGCCGCAGGCCGCCGCGAGCAACGCCAGGGAGGCGATAGCCGCCAGGAACACGATTAGCCACCGTTGACGCATGAACATACCTCCTGAATTCGCAACTGTCTTGTCATCCGTTTAGACGGAGGCGGAGGCGGAAAAGTTCCGCGCGGCGGCCTAGGCCGGCTTCTCGGCGACAATAGAGGCGATCTGCTGGGTGAAGAGAACCGTGTCTTCCACAGGCCGGATCTGGAGGCTGCTGAGATCGGCCTCGGCTGCGCCGATCATGAGGCGGCGTATATGCTCGATGCGCGCCGGGGAGGAGCGCCCGCCGAGAAGCCATTCGTTGAACTCGCGAAGCAGGTCGTGCACCTGAATGCTGCGCACCTTGAGGCCGGCCTCCTCGAAATAGGCGATCATCTGGCTGAGGCTCAGGTAGCCGGGATGAGAGCGGTCGCGCAGGCGCTCCAGCCGGTTCTGGTAGCGAGCGCGCACGGACTGCTCCGCGGCGATGATGTCCTCGACGACGACACGGCCGCCGGGGCGGGTGACGTGCGCCATCCGCTTGACGACGATGCGGGGCGCCGTAAGGTGGTGGAAGGAGGGCCCGCAGACCACGATGTCGAAGCTATCCTCGGGGAGCGAGAGCTCGTGAGGATCGGCAGGCGCCAGCGTCACGTTATCGGACCGGCGGCGAGGGGTCTCCCAGCTCAGAGCGACGACGCTCTCCACGCGCGAGGCGAAGGCGGAGGCGAGCATGCCGGTGCCGACATCGAGGACGTGGTCGCTGCGCCGCGGCTTCAC
>JADFKX010000074.1 GCA_022564695.1 Chloroflexota bacterium
GGAGCTGCTTTCGCTGGCCCGCGACCGCCCCTGGCGGTGGTGAGGGAGGTCCTGGGGGTCTAGTCCTCTCGCAGCGCGCGGCTCCTATAGTTTCTTGACGAAGCGGCGGATGCGCTCCAGCGCCTCCTCGATGAGGTCGTGGGGAGCGGCGTAGCAGCAGCGGATGTGGCCGCGCCCGCAGTCACCGAAGGTGGAGCCGGGGATCACGGCCACCTTCTCCTCCATCAATAGCCGCTCTGCGAACTCGATGTCATCGAGGCCGGTCGAGCGCACGGAGGGGAAAGCGTAGAACGCGCCGTGAGGGTCGAAGCAGGTGAGGCCCATATCGTTCAGTCCGTCGACGATGAGGCGGCGTCGGGAGTCGAACTCATTCACCATGCGCTGGGCCTCCTCCTCGCCGTTGCGGATCGCTTCCAATGCGGCATATTGGGAGGGGGTGGGGGCGGACATGATGACGTGTTGGTGGATCTTCATCATCGCCTCCAGGAGGTCAGCGGGGGCGCAGGTCCAGCCCACCCGCCAGCCGGTCATGGCGTAAGCCTTGGAGAAACCCCCCAGGAGGATGGTGCGCTCCCGCATGCCGGGGAGGGAGGGGAAGCAGGTGTGAGGCATGCCGTAGGAGAGGCGGTCATATATCTCGTCGGAGATGACGATGAGATCGCGCTTGGCGGCCAGGTCAGCGATCTCTGTCAGGCCTTCGCGGGTCATCTGGGCGCCGGTGGGGTTGGAGGGGTAGCCAAGGAGGATGGCCTTGGTACGATCCGTGAGGTGGGCCTCCAAGTCCTGGGCGCTGACCCGGAATTCGGTCTCCATGCCGGTGGCGACAGGTACGAAGACGCCGCCGGCGAGCTGGCAGACCGGGAGGTAGGCTACGTAGTAGGGATCGGGCGATAGGAGCTCGTCGCCGGGGTTGAGGACGGCCAGGACGGCCAGCATCAACCCCTCAGAGACGCCGATTGTGATGAGGATCTCGTTGCGAGGGTCGTAGCGGACGCCGTATAGACGTTCCAGGTGGTCCGACACCGCCTCGCGGAGCTCTGGCAGGCCGTAGTTGGACGTGTAGTGTGTTTCGCCTTGGGCGACGGCGCGGAAGGCGGCCTGGGAGAAGCGCTCAGGGGTGACGAAGTGTGGCTCGCCCACGCCCAGGGAGATAACGCCGTCCATGTTGGCGATGAGTTCGAAGAAGCGGCGGATGCCGGAGGCGGGGAGGGTGCGAACCCTGTCAGAGATAAACTCAGGCTTGATGGTGTAAGAGCTTTCGGTCACTTCGCGGTCGCCTCCGGGGGCGAGAAAGGATCGGTTCGACGCTCCAGGCGTCGTTTGCGTAATCGTAGCAGAGGCTTAGCCTAGTGTCATCCTGGTGGGCGTCAGTGGGCGCCAGCCGAACGGTGAAGCAACGGCGGTCCGGGTGCTGCTCTTGGTGATCCACCTCGGCGACGGTGCGCCAGTGGCTGCGCCAGAGCACCCGCATAGGGCGTTCAGGGTAGCGGGCGCCAGCATAGGCCTCGACGCTGCCGTGGCTTGTCATGCGTCTGTCTACAGCTCTGGGTGCTGCTTGTGCCAGTCGTTGGCCTGCTCGTAGGCGTAAGCGGCGCGGAACAGGCTGGGCTCGTCGAACGGCTTGGCGATGATCTGGAGGCCGATGGGGAGCCGGGAGCCGTTGTCGCCCCGGCTGAAGCCACAGGGGATGGAGATGCCCGGCAGGCCGGCGATGTTGACGGGGATGGTGAACACGTCGCTGAGGTACATCTGGAGCGGGTCGTCCGTCTTCTCACCCAGCCGGAAGGCGGTTGTCGGCGAGACCGGCGCCACAAGGACGTCGTGGTCCTGGAAAGCGGCGTCGAACTCGCGGCGGATGAGTGTACGCACCTTCTGGGCCTTCAGGTAGTAGGCATCGTAATAGCCGGCGGAGAGGGCGTAAGTGCCCAGCATGATGCGCCGCTTCACCTCGTCCCCAAAGCCAAACTCGCGGGTCTTCTCCATGTTCTCCCACATGCTCGCGCCCTCGTTGTAGGAGTAGCCGTACTTGACGCCATCGTAGCGGGCGAGGTTGGCCGAGGCCTCGGAGGGGGCGATGATGTAGTAGACGGCCAGGGCGTGGTCGGTGGAGGGGAGGGAGACCTCCCAGTCGATCTCAGCGCCCAGGCCGGCCATCTGGTCGATGGCGGCCCGGACGGTCTGGCGGACCTGCTCGTCCATCCCTTCCACGAAGTACTCCTTGGGTACGCCGATGCGCATCCCCTTCAGGTCGGGCGCCAGCGCCTCGGTGACGGTGGGGACATCCAGGGTAGCGGAGGTGGAGTCGCGCTCATCGTGCCCGGCGACCGCCTGGAAGACGAGGGCGGCGTCACGAACGGAGCGGGTGAGGGGGCCGATCTGGTCCAGAGAGGAGCCGAAGGCGATGAGGCCGTAGCGGGAGACGCGGCCGTAGGTGGGCTTGAGGCCGACGATGCCGGAGTGGGAGGCGGGCTGACGGATGGAGCCGCCGGTATCGGAGCCGAGGGCGTAGAACGCCATGCCTGCGGACACGGCGGCGGCGGAGCCGGAGGAGGAGCCGCCGGGGACGCGCTCCTTGTCCCAGGGGTTGAGTGTGGGCCCGAAGGCTGAGTTCTCGCCGGAGGAGCCCATAGCGAACTCGTCCATGTTGGCCTTCCCCAGCATCACGCATCCGGCTTCCTTCAGCCGCTGGACGGCGAAGGCGTCGTAAGGGGGTATGAAGCTCTCCAGGATGCGGGAGCCGCAGGTGGTGCGGACCCCCTTGGTGCAGAGCACGTCCTTGATGGCGACGGGTATGCCGGTGAGGGGGCCTGCATCGCCGCGGGCGATGCGCTCGTCGGCCGCCTCGGCCTGTGCCAGCGCCTCTTCTTCGGTGAGGGTGAGGAAAGCGTGGAGGGAGTCGTCGAGGGCTCGCACGCGATCGAAGGCGGCGCGGGTAAGCTCTACGGATGACACCTCGCGCCGGGCCAGGAGGTCTGCGGCCTCGTGGGCGGCCAGGTAGTGAAGGGGGTCCATCTAGCTATCCCTGTGCAGTGAAGTGCGCGGCTCGGTATAGAGTGTTCATCAAGCCTAGGACATCTGGTCCCTGCAACTCATTCCAGGATGGCGCGGACTCGGAAGTGGTCGCCCTCGCGCTGGGGGGCGTTGGCTAGCACCTCCTCCTTATCGATGGAGGGGTGGGGCTCGTCGTCCCGCATGACGTTGTGCATGGCTAGTGTGTGGGCGGTGGGCGGGACGTTCTCCGTGTCCACTTCCTGAAGGCGCTGGAAGTAGTCGAGTATCAGAGAGAGCTGGCTCTGAAAGCGCGCCACCTCGTCGTCGCTGAGGCCGACGCGGGCGAGCCTGGCGTTATGCCGTACTTCTTCCGGAGTGAGGGGCAAGAATATCTCTCCTGCGGTGTATATGGGGCAGGTAGAAACCATTATAGCAGCGTGACGTTTTACAGGTAGGCCGGTGTTTGTTCACCGGCCTTACCGCGCGATAGTATGAATGTATTGAGTGGACAGCAGGAAGTGGAGATGGTAGATAAGCGCGCCTCCCTCGGTCATCCCAGCCAGATATGGACGCGAGGGCTGGAGCGCCGCCTGGAGATGATGCGAAGGGAGGTGCCGCTGGAGGGGAAGCGCATCCTGGACATCGGTTGCGGTGTGGGGGCGTTCGTAAGGCGGCTGCGCGAGTTCTCCCAGGACGTATACGGGGTGGACATCGATGAGGAGCGGGTGCGCGAAGGGGCGGCGCAGGTGCCGAACCTGGCGCTGTCCGTGGGCGAGTACCTCCCATTCGCCGACGACACGTTCGACGTGGCGCTTCTGCACGAGGTGATCGAGCACGTCACGGATGATCTCGTTACCCTGCGGGAGGTGCGCCGCGTGCTCCGGCCGAACGGCCGGGCGGTGGTCTTCTGTCCGAACCGCCTGTACCCGTTCGAGACGCACGGCGTGTTCCTGGGGAGGCGATACGTGTTCGGGAACGTGCCGCTGGTGAACTGGTTACCGGATGTCATTCGTAATCGGTTAGTGCCCCACGCCAGGGCCTACACCCACGCGGGCCTCCAGCGGCTGTACCGCCGGGCCGGTCTCCGCGCGCGTCTGCATGCGTACGTCTTCCCGGGGTTTGACCACGTGACGGCGCGGCGCAAGCTGGTTGGTAAGGCGCTGCGGATAGCGCTTTACCCGTTGGAGCGCACCCCGCTGCGAATCTTTGGACTATCGCACTTCGTTGTACTAGAGAAGGTCTGATCTCCCTATGGCTAGGATTTACAAGTACAGGCGGAACCGCGTAAAGCGGGCGGCGCTGCAGCGCAGCCGCCTGATGCGTGCTCGCTGGCATTGGCTCTTGAGCATGACGATGGTCGCGGTCCTGGGTGGACTGGTGGCTGTCGGCGTGTTCGGGTTCCTCATCTACCGCGCCTACGCCTATGACCTCGTGGCCCCCGAGGACGCGATCGCCAATTCAGTCATCGGGACTAGCATCGCCTACGACCGTAACGGAGAGTACCTGTACGAGTACATCGATAGCCTGGGTGGGCTACGCAACCCGGTTCCGCTGGAGGAGATGTCGCAGTACATGATCGATGCCACAGTGTCCACGGAGGACGCAAGCTTCTACGGCAACCCGGGGATCAACTTCAAGGGGTTGCTCAGGGCGGCCTCTGAGAACCTGACACCGTTCGGCCCGGGCTTTTTCGAAGGGAGCGGCGGCAGCTCCATCACCCAGCAGTTGGTGAAGAACGTCTACATCGAGCCTGAGAAGCGGTTCGACCGCCGCATCGAGCGCAAGGTGAAGGAGACGGTAATCGCTCTGGAGCTGAAGCGGAAGTATTCCGACGATCAGATACTGGAGTGGTATCTAAACACCATCGATTACCTCAACTTTTCCTTCGGCGTGGAGGCGGCCGCTCAGCGCTACTTCGGCGTCTCCGCTAAAGATCTGACGCTAGCCCAGGCAGCGATGCTGGCTGGGATTCCGCAGGCCCCCGGCCTCTACTCCCCTGTCGTGCCGGACAACGTGGAGCGGGCGAATGCGCGGCAGCGGGAAGTGCTGAACCTGATGGTCAAGCACAGCTACATTACACAGGCTGAGGCGGACGAGGCGGCGGCGGAGGAGCTGACGTACGAGAAGAGTGGCTTCTTTATCCAGGCCCCCCACTTCGTGTTCTACGTCCGGGACGAGCTGCGGAAGATGTGCGAGAAGGGGATGTTCGATCCGCCGGGCGATTTGTCTTGCGAGAAAGTAGTGTCCCAGGGCGGCCTGCGCATAACCACCTCCTTGGACATGGGCCTCCAGCGCATCGGCGAGGGGGTAATCGAGAGCGTTATCAGCAGCAATGAGGAGCGGTTTGGGGGGCACAACGGCGCCATCGTAGCGATCCGGTCGGGAACGGGTGAAATCTTGACCTACGTTGGCAGCCGTGACTTCTTCCGTGATGACATCGATGGGCAGGTGGATATCATCTCCGCAGAACGATCGCACGGGTCAACGATGAAGCCGTTCACTTATCTGACGGCGTTTGAGCAGGGCTGGGTGCCTTCGACTCTTGTGCGGGACGCGCCGTTGAATCTGGATGTGGGCGGCAACCAAGTGTCCGTGAACAATTGGAATAAGAAATACTTGGGTAACATCACAGTCCGCAAGGCGCTTTCGGAGTCAGTGAACGTGCCGGCGGTTAACACGGTGATGGAGGTGGGGATCACGGAGTTCCAGGAGACGGCCCATCGCTTGGGGATCACCGGCCTTAGGCGCAATGATTGCGGGCCGACCATCACCCTTGGCGCCTGCGAGGTGAAAATGATCGATCAGGTCTACGCCTACAGCGTGTTGGCCAACGGCGGCAAGATGATGGGCATCCCCACGGTGCAAGACTTGCCGGACGGCTTCCGTGAGCTGGACCCAGTGGCCGTACTTCGGATCGAGGATGCAGAGGGGAACCTGCTCTACGAGTTCGAGCGGCCTGAGGAGCGGCAGGTCGTGAAGCCGGAGCACGCGTACATGATTACGGATATCCTGTCCAATAATGCGATCCAGTGGAGCAGGCTCACCTTCGGCTGGACAGCGACCTCCAAGACTGGGACCAGCGAGGACTTCCGAGACAACGTAGTGCTGGGATACTCGCCGGGGCCTGATGGGTTGGTGGTGGACGTGTGGATGGGCAACGCGGACAACACCCCCATGGCCGAGGGCGCCTTTAGCTCTGCCGGCGCAGGCCCCATGTGGAAGGCCTTCATGGCTGAGGCGCACGAGTACTTGGAGATACCCAAGGCGAAGTTTGAGGTGCCGGAAACTATAACCATCGCCAAGTGTAGCGGGCGGTCAGAGTCGTTTGTGAAGGACGAGCAGCCGACGAAACCGGGTACCTGCAAGGCGCCGAAGCTGGACACGAGCGGAATCGAATCGCCGACGCCCACTCCCACTCCCAAGGTACCCAAGTTCAAGCCCCGCAACGTCCCCTCACCCACCTCTACTCCAGAGCCTGATTCCACGCCCACGCCTACGCCTACGCCCACGCCTGGTGCCACACCCACGCCGGAACTGACACCAACACCAACGCTGGAGCCCTCGCCTTCTCCGGAGGCGACGCCGGACGGGGCAGGCCCAGGGCAGGGCGTCAACCAGACTAACAACGCGGCGGAAGATGGGGCGTATGGCCCCAGGCGCTTGCTCGTGCTAGCCTGGCCTGGATGATGGGCGGCCTGCCCGCGCTACGTTAGGGGCGGAGCCGGAACAGGGGCCGAACGTATCACTGATGCACCACGGGTTGCCGCTAGTTCGATGTCCTGTGCCTGAGGATACCCAGGGAGTAAGATTGAGGGGAAAGGCTAGCCAGAGACATGGTTGAGGACTCACGACAGGAGACCGACCCGCGCGCCATTCACACGGTCAAGCCGGGCGATCGGGTGTTGCGGCTGCGCGCCCACAGACGCCGGCTTCCCCTCATCGAGCGGAGGGTAGGCGGCCCGCTGATAGCGGCATTCGATCTGTTTGCCGACATCGCTACGCAGACACCGATAGTGCCGATGATCGCCACCCTGATAGCCCTGGTGGCGGTTGTGCCTATCCCTGTATTCTTCCTCGAGCAGGGGGCCGCCGACACGCAGGTAACATCGTACTGGGTAGGACTGTGGTGGGCGGTATCGGCCTTCACCACGGTGGGGCACAGTGAAGTGGTGCTCCTGACTACGGGTGGTCGTATCGTCGGTTCCATTTACACCGTCATCAGCGTCGGTCTGTTCTTCGGGAGCGTGATCGCCGCTTTTAGCTCCTACTTCGTGCTGACCTGGCGGCGACCCAAGCGGATGCTCGTCGACACGGTCACCTACTATCTTCAGCGCATCGACGAGTTAACGGTGGAGGAGATGGACGACCTGGAGGATATCACCGAGGGTCTTTTCCACACGGCCAAGGAGCGCGCCGAGCGGGAGCACCGCCACAGCGGTCCTTCGGAGGAGCCATCGGCGAAGGCGGAACGGCCGTCATCCGATACGAAGTAAGCTAGGCCTCGGCCAGTAGACTGTCCAGATCCGCCTCACTGCGAAGACTGCGGGCCAGAAGCACGAACTCCGTGATGGAGCCGGAGCGGTCGCGGAGACGCTGCAGCTTGGGCCCGATGGGGTCTATGGAGCCGGGCGTGTCGGCGTAGGAGCCGTAGAAGGCGAAGTAGGCCTGGTTGATGCGCCGAATGTATACTCCCCGCGTCTCGAACTCGTCACGCTTCTCGTTCATCAACCTCTCAGCCTCCTCCACGCGTCTTTCGGTCAGCAGCTCCTCAACGCGAAGGCGGAGAGAGCGCATCTCGGATCGGAAGTCGAAGTCGGCTGACGTCTGCGATGGTGATGGCAGTGGCGTTGGAGAGCCGTAGCGTTGGATGAACAGGTCTGCCAGCTCGCGGCCGGCTAGGTTGGCGACCGTCTCGTTCAGCGTGCGCGCCTCCTGGCCGCTGAAGTAGCTGCGGCCAAGCGGATAAAACACCAGGTACTGGTGGAGCCACTCGTGGATGATGGTCTCCACAACACTGCGGTAGGAGGCGAGCTCGGGTATGACGCTGGGGTAGGTGGCGACGCCGCCGGTGTTGACGACGAGGGCGGAAACGCCGGTCTCCTCCGCTACGCTCTCGACATCGGCGACCGCCTCCGGTTCCAGACCGGGGACGAGGAGATAGCTGCGGTCCAGCTCGATGCGCTCACGGGGGGAGACGGCCAGCACCTTGGGGGGGCGGTCGAGCTCGAAGTCCAGGGGTGGGAAGAAGAGGTCGATGTCAGAGAAGAAGGGCGGGTTCATGACGATCCCCTCGTCGCGCAGGAGGTCGCTGATGCGGCCCTCCAGCGTCTCCTCTACGTCGTTCTCGATGGCTCGCTGCTCCCGACGCGCCTCCGCCAGCCGCTCGGCCTCCGAGCCATCGCCCCGACGGGCGTCCGAGCCGTCGCGCTCCAGGCTGCGGATGTCGGCCGTCAGCTCGAAGTAGCGGCCGATGAGGACATCCTCCTCGGCTCGGCTACGGTCGCCGTCAAACACGGTGGCCAGCTTGTAGAGCCACTTCTCGGGGAGGTGGCGCAGCTCCCAGCCCACGATGTCGTAGGCGTTGCGGTTGGCGACTGCGTCTATCGGGTCGCCGGAGGAGAGGTCGCGGAACAGGAGGACGCCGCCGGCGGCTGCTGCGACGGCGATGAGGCCCAGAAACGCCAGGTAGGCGGCGAGCAAGGAGCCTGCTCTGTCCGCTTTGCGGACTCCGATGCTCCGCTCGGAGAGCTTGTCGAAGGGGCGGGGCATGACAATATTATTGTCGCACAGGGCGTCGGGTCAGGCTTCTGCCTGACTCAACGTGCAGCAGGTAGGCTAGTCGGGAAGCGTTAGCTGCCTTCGTACACTTCCTTGACGAACTGGTCGTCGTAGGTGACGGAGACATCGTCCAGGGGCGCGGGGATGCCGCCGAACTCCACCAGATAGTCGTGGAGGGCCGTCCACTGCTCTGCGGTCATCCAGCCGATGCCGTTTTCGTCCGTGAGGTCGCTCTGGGCAGCGTCCAGCTCCGTGTCCATCATGAAGCGCATGTGGTCGCGGTCTTCCTGGCTCGCGTACTGGAGGACGATGTCGATCGCCTCGTCCGGGTTGTCGCGGGCGTATTCGATGCCGCGCAGG
>JADFKX010000075.1 GCA_022564695.1 Chloroflexota bacterium
GCCGGTCGCAGAACGCACGGCATCCTCGAAGGGCGCGGGAGGGTCGATGGCGGGGACGCGGCCGCGGCCGGACTGCTCGGCGGCCTCGGTGACGATGCGGCGCCAGCGCTGCAGGCGCTGGGAGCCGCCTTCCCCAGCCGGGCCCGGCGTTCTCACCCGGGCGCGCCCGCTGAGCAACGGCACGAACCGGGACACCCCGAGCTCTGTACCTTTCTCCAGAACAAGCTCGAACCGCTGGGTCCGAATCAGCGACTGATAAAGCACCAGCTCCAGGGCGGGTTCCGGCGGCGACGGCCTCTCGGCGACAACGGCGGCGGTGGCCGAACGGGGCGAAACGGCGGTGAGCTCCACCTCGTAGTCGCGGCCAGCGCCATCGGCCAGGACCAGACGGTCGCCGCGCTTGAGGCGGAGGACGGTGGCGAGGCGGCGGGCCAGCTCCGGCGGCAGGTTGACCTCGCGGCCAGCGAGAAGGCCGGACGGTACGAAGAACCTACGCACGGCCAGCCCTGGTAGCCGTAATCGCCCGCCAGACGCCTTCCGCCTCCACCTCCTCCACCTTGAGGCCAGCCGCTGCCAGCCCGCCGCTCAGCGCCTCCACCGTGTCCTCCAGAAAGCCGCTGACGATAAGCGTCCCGCTCCGCCTCAGAGCGCCCGCCAGGTTCACGGCCAGCCGTTCGATGGTGAGGCCGCTGATGTTGGCGACGATGAGGTCGAAGTGCTGGCCCCGCACGCCCTCGGGCAGCGTGCCCTCGCGCACCTCTACCTCGCCCTGGACGCCGTTGGCGGCGGCGTTCTCCAGGGCGGCCTTGACGGCCAGCGGGTCGATGTCCAGGGCGAGGACGCGCCCGGCGCCGAGCCTGGCGGCGGCGATGGCGAGGATGCCGGTGCCGGCGCCGAGATCGAGTACGGCTTCGCCGGGGCGCAGACGGCTCTCAAGCGCCCGCAGGCACATGGCGGTGGTCGGGTGCTGGCCGGTGCCGAACGCCATGCCGGGATCGATCTCGATGACCGCATCGCCGGCCTTGACCTCGCACTTGGCCCAGGAGGGTTTGACCAGCAGGCGTTCTCCGATCCGCTGGGGCTTGAAGTAGCGTTTCCAAGAGTCGCGCCAACGCTCCTCGCGCAGGCGGCGGGCGCGGCGCCAGCGGGGCTGGCTCTCCAGAGGCGCGAAGCGGAGGGCGAGGCGCAGGGAGCGCCGAACACGGGCCGAGTCCGCGCCGGGCGGCAGATAGCCTTTCACCAGGACGGGCGCATCGCCGTCCACCACGTCTTCATCGCCCTGAGGGCGGGTAGCAAGCTCTATGGCGACGCCTCCGGGGCAGTGGGGGCGAAACGTATCGGCAACGGCCTCGGCATCTATGCCGGCCACTTGTACGGCTATCTCCAGCCAGTCCGCCACGTGGGACGTAGGCGGCGGCACCGCTCTATCCCAGGGCGTCCTTTATCTTGCCCAGGATGCCCTTCTCCTCGTCGGACACTTCGGTGCCGAAGCTCTCGGCCAGCTTCAAGAGAAGCGTACGTTGCTCGTCTGTGAGTTCCGTGGGCACGATGACGATGGCGTGGACCAGGAGATCGCCACGGCCGCCGCCGTGGAGTCTGGGCACACCCTTGCCCCTGAGGACGAAGACGCGACCGCTCTGGGTGCCGTTCGGGATCTTGAGGGTGTATGGCTTTCCGCCCAGAGCGGGTATCTCCGCTTCGCAGCCCAGCGCCGCCTGGGAGAGGTTGAGCTCCAGGTTGTAGACGAGGTCGTCTTCGTCGCGCTGGAAGTGGGGGTGTGACCGAACGCCTATGACTACGTACAGGTGGCCGGGGCCGCCGCCGTTGGCCCCGACATCGCCCTCACCGGAGAGGCGCATCTGTGAGCCGTCGCTGACGCCGGCGGGTATCTTGACCATCAGCGTGCGGGTCTGGCGCTGGCGACCGGCGCCCTTGCAGTCCTTACAGCGCTCTTTGACGAGGCGGCCTTCGCCCTGACACTGGGGGCAGATGGTGACGTTAACAAACTGCCCGAAGAAGCTGCGGGAGACGCGCCGCACCTGGCCGCTGCCTTCGCAGGAGGGGCAGCGGGCCAACTGCGAGCCGGGTTCGGCGCGGTTGCCGCCGCAGCGGGAGCAGCGCTCGTTGCGGGAGACCTCGATCTCCTTCTCGCAGCCGAAGGCGGCCTCTTCGAAGTCGATGTCGATATCGATGCGTCGGTCGGCGCCCCGCTGAGCGTCGCGGGAGCGGCGGGCGGTGGTACCGCTGAAGAAGGCGTCGAAGATGTCGCCGAAGCCACCAAAGTCGAACCCCTCAAACGGCTGCCCGAAGTCGAACCCCTGGAGGCCAGCATGGCCGTAGCGGTCGTAGGCGGTGCGCTTCTCGGAATCGGACAGGACCTCGTACGCCTCGCCGATCTCCTTGAAGCGGGCCTCGGCGCCGTCCTCCCGATTGCGGTCGGGGTGGTAGCGCATGGCGAGCTTGCGGAACGCCTTCTTGATCTCCTCCGTAGGAGCGTTCCGCGACACGCCGAGGGTTTCGTAGTAGTCGCGCTTGGTCGTATGGGCCATATCTAGGCTATTGTATCAAACGTGGGAGGTGCGGGGCACGACCGAATACCAAAATAGCCTACCGATCGGCACAAGGTATGCGGTACCGTCGACGCGCCCGGAGTGGAGCCTGTCAGCTCGCGGTCACACTGCTGGCTTGATGTTCTGGTTCATGTGGAAGAGGTTGGTCGGGTCGTACTTGTTCTTGACGGCGGCCAGCCGATCGTAGTTTCCCCGGTAACTCGCCTTGATGCGCTCCTGCCCCTCGTCGGCCGTCATGAAGTTTACGTACGCCCCTCCCGACGAGTGCGGATGCAGCGCCTCGAAGTAGTCCCGAACCCACTTCGTGTTCTTTTCGTTGTCGGCGGGGTCTGGCCACATCCCGGCGATCACCACGTTGAAGGCAGCATCCCTGTAGCTGAACGCCGTCTCCTCCTGGCCCACTCGCTGAGGCGCGCCGTCGATCGCGTAGACGTGCACCGTCGACTGCACCGTCGGCACGTCCGGCCCGTGCTCCAAGTGAGCCTCGATCGCCTCGTCGCTCAGCACGTCGAAGAAGTCCGCTTTCCAGTAGTGCTGCAGCCCCGGCGGCAGCAGTGGGTCGAACGCGCTGTTGAGCGCCGGCAGCGGCATCCTGTCAACGTGCAACGCCGCGGGCGGCCCCAGTTCCTCCAGCAGCGGCTTGACTACCTGCTCGCCCTTTTTCAGGTCCTCGCCCGCGTAGCATGTCACAATCGCGCACATAGTCACGTCGACGAGGTTATCGGGCATGAACGGCACCGGCGGCCCCTTCTGGAACGCGAAGAACGCGCCCATCTCCGGCGGCGCCCCCGCGATGTACTCCCGGAAGAAGCGCAGCACGTCCTTCGCCTTCTCGATCGGATAGAAGATCGGCCCTCCATAGATATCCCTCACCGGCTGCGCCCTGAACTTGAACGAAGTCACCACCCCGAAGTTGCCCCCGCCGCCCCGGATCGCCCAGAACAGGTCCTCGTTCTCCTCCACGCTCGCCGTTACCAAGCTGCCGTCCGCTGTCACAACGTCCACGGAGATAAGGTTGTCCACAGTCAACCCGTACTTGCGGGTCAGGTAGCCCGTGCCGCCACCCAGCGTTAGCCCAGCCACTCCTGTAGTAGAGATGATCCCGCACGGCACCGCCAGGCCGAAGGCATAGGACGCGTGGTCGACATCCCCCCAGGTGCAGCCACCTTCGGCCCGCACGGTCCGATTCGCGGGGTCCACGCGAACGCTCCGCATCCCCGACAGGTCGATCACGATCCCGTCGTCCACGGTTCCGAAGCCGGCCACGTTATGGCCGCCGCCTCTGATGGCCGCTACGAGGCCGTTCTCCCGGGCGAAGTTCACCGCCGCGATGACGTCCGCTGCGTCCGCACACCGTGCGACGAGGCGCGGCCGCCGGTCGATCATCCCGTTGTAGACACGGCGGGCCTCTTCGTACTCCGGGTCACTCGGCTGTATAAGCTGCCCTCGCAGGCTTCCGCTAAGCTGCTCAACACTGCTAGCTACAGTCATCGGTGGCCCTCCTTGTATCACAACACCGCTTTATACGTCTGATAAGTCTACCGCTCCAACCGAGCCTTCACAACGGGATAGTCTGACTACTTCGGATAACGATGTTATCTGGCCATCACTAGGCGTTAGCTTCATGAGCGCCACCTCATCTCGAACAGCCGCACCTGGTCGTCGAAGAGCGCACTACCTGACTAGCGCCGACTGGCAGTGAACGTCACGCCGTGGGTATCGATCTCTTTTGTGTCGGACTAGTGCTTGGAGCCCGAGAAGACGCGTACCTGCGGCCCACAGCGCACGTCCGGCTAGCCTCGTCCTACTCACTCTGGGGCCGCTGACTGCTGAAGAGGGCCGCGCGGGCCACCGCTCGGTCGCCAAACAGAAGCTGGTAGGTCAGCGACGGAATGCAGAAGTGCGTCACGCTGACGACGGCTGCTACGGACGTTAGGGCACCCCCGAGCACGTAGCCCAACCATGCGTTGCCGGTCTCAAATGCCAGGGCAGTCGCGACGAGCCATACGGCAGCTATCCCGCAGGCAAAGCGGGTCGGCGCCCCGTTGCGCGGCAAGGGCCGGGTTCCTGTCAGGTGACGAATGCCAAAGTTGTAGATGAGGTCGAAGGGATGTACTGGAAGTATTCCCCCCAACGCCGCGATCGGAACCATCACCCACAGGATTGGGGTGAACGCCAGCCCGGTGCCGAGTCCCATGAGCGTGCCACAGAGTACGACCGTCGTGCGCAGCCAAGGGACCAGCTTGACGAACTCCGGGTCGTTCGAACAGGCGATTCCCCGCATCTCAAACCAACTCTGTAGTCTTGGTGAAATAGACACGTTGCTCAGTCCTTCCTTCAGTTGTTTGTCCTGCTTGCGCCCTCGGAGCTCGGCTTGATCCCCGCGAAGGTAACGCCGCGGGTATCGAACTCTTTTGCGTCGGACTCGTGCTTGGAGCCGGAGAAGACATCCACCTGCGGCCCCCAGCGAACATCCGTGAAGCCTACGTGCTCCAGCACCCAGTTCCACTCTGCTTCCAGCAGAGCACCGGCGATTCAGCCGGACCAGAGGTCTATGTCGTCCTTGGCGCCCTGGGGGACCTCTTTGTGGACGATGATGTCCGCGATCTGGAAGCGGCCGCCGGGCTTGAGCACCCGCAGGACCCCCTTCATCACCGCCACCTTGTCCGGGCAGAGGTTGATGACGCCGTTGCTGATGACCACATCGACGGACTCGTCGTCCACCGGCAGCTCCTCGGCGAGGCCCTGGCGGCAGTCGACGTTAGCGAGGCCGAGCTCACGGGCGCCGGCAGCGGTCTTCTCCAGCATGGCAGGGGTCATGTCTACAGCGATAACGCGCCCGCTGGGGCCGACCTGTCGGGAGGCGATGAGGGTATCGAAGCCGGCGCCGCAGCCGATATCGAGGACGGTCTCGCCGGGGCGCAGGTCGCCGAAGGAGAAGGGGTTGCCGGTGCCGGCAAAGGAGTCGACGGTGCCCCGGGGAAGCGAGTCTACTAGGGGTTCGTCGTAGCCTAGCATGCGGGCGAGGGGGCGTCCGTTGTGGAAGTGGAACCCTTTATCGGGGGTAAGAGCGACATCGGTGTACTTGTCGCGGATCTGGCTGCGCAGGACGTCGGCGTCGACGCGCGCGGCGCGAACCTCGGTAGTGATGGCGACTCTCCCTCTAGCTGAAATGCGACGTGATTAACGTAACGTCAAGAGGACACGCAGTCAAGAGAGGGCCGGTAGCTGTAGAGGTTCATTGTGGTCGAGTGCTGGTTTTCCAGGACTGGTTGACGGGGCAGGTGTTATGCCATATGCTTATAAGGACATATACACATGCAACCAGTTTGAGGCGAGATGAAATGCCGAAGCTATCGCAGCCAACAACTACGGCACCGAAGGTGGAGTTCGTTGTATCGGCGCCGCTTGACCTGATGAACGCGATGTACTTCACCAGCCTGATGGAGCAGAACGAAGGGATTGACGGCTGGCCGGCTGAGGTGCGAAAAGAGGCGGAGCCGGAGCTGCTGGCCGAGCTGGACTTCCTGTTTACCTTCCCAAAGGGCCAGCCCGGCGTGATGGGTGCTCTTACGGACCGCCTCCTGGCACACCCTGAGGCCTGGCCGGACATCGACGCCCTGACCCGCTTCGTGGGTAGTTTACCGCTGGGGGTGGGAGAGTCGGCCGAGGATCTAGGAATCCAGGGGCTGGCCTTCTACAGCGTCTGCTCACCGTTCGATTCTACGGAGCAGAAGAGCGATCCGAGAGCGCAGCCGCGAGAGGCGCTGACCGAGGCGCTGGAGGAGGCGAACGTGGACGTGGCGGCGGCCCTGGCGGTGTACGACCGTCCGGAGGAGCTACGGACGCGGATGGTACGACTCATCGAGCGCTTCTACGAGCAGCACTACCGGCAAGACCTGCCACGCCGACTGCCAAGCCTGGAGCGGAGCGTGGCGGCCCGCCGGAACAGGCGGGTGGAGGACGTGAACAGCCTGGCGCGCGAGCTGACCGGCAGGACGAGTTCGTGCCTTGAAACCGCATGCGTGGGCCCCTACACTAAGCTGATCTTTGCGCCCTCGCTGGATATGGGGCCGTACGTCTCCTGCGCGGACGTCCCGCCCATCCATGGGCTGATTTATCCGTGTGAGGCGGAGTTCATGGGAGCAGCGCCGGAGGAGGCGGAAAAGACGCGCCGCCTGGCGAGGATCTACAAGGCGCTGGGCGATGAGCAGCGGCTGCAAATCCTCCAGATGCTTCACGAACGTGAGATGTACGCGCAGGAGATTGTGGAGATGACGGGGCTGCATCAGTCCGTAGTTTCACGTCATCTCACGTTTATGACCGCCGTGGGGCTGCTGACGGCGAGGCGAGAGGGGAACATGAAGTTCTTCTCGCTGAACCCGGAGATGGGCAACGAGCTGCGAAGGACGCTAGAGCTGTTCGGGGCCAGCGTGCCGAGCTAGGGCTTCGAAAAGGGAGGATGAACCGTGTGGGATCACATATACGTTAGCGAGAAGCTAAGGAAGCTGGAAGATGAACGGGCGCGGCGGGGGGCAGGCAGACCCGCCCCGCAGAGAAGGCCTGGTTTGCTGGGGCCGGCGGCGCGGCGGACGGGCCGGGCGCTCCGCTGGCTCGGCGAGGGGCTGGAGGCCTGGGGAACGGCGCGGCCTGCCAGGGAGACGAACACCGCCACGTTTGAGTAGCCGCAGGATCGGCTGAGGGGCAGGTTGAGTGAAATCCAGCGCAGGCGAGCGTAGGTTATAATCCTTGCGCAGGATGGAGACGCTAGGCGCTTGAGGGGAGTGGCCCGTGGCCGAACAACCGAAGCGGCTGTACAGAAGGCGGAAGGGGCGGAAGCTGCTGGGCGTCCTGGGCGGGCTGGCCGACTTCTTCGGCCTGGACCCATCCCTTATCCGGATCGCCTACCTGGTCATGACGTTTTTCACGCTGGGCATCCCCGGTTTCGTCCTCTACCTGCTGCTGGTGTTCATCGTGCCGGTGGAGCCGAAGGCTCAAGCAGACTGACGCGCCGCGAAAGAAAGGCCGGACCGTGTGCGCTCCGGCCTTACACGACAGGCTGAAGCCTGTCCCACCGGGTTTGGGGCTGCGGGCAGCTGAAGCTACCCCCCTACATTTTCCCTGTAAGGCGGCTAGACCTCTCGGTACTCGCCCTCTACGGTGCCTTCCTCGGCGGGCTGTTCGCCCTCACCTTCGCCGGCCTCGCCTTCGGGGGGCGGCGCCGCCCCGGGGCCATCCTCGCCCGGTTCGCCGTAGACGGCGGAGCCGGCCTTCTGCATCGCCTCTGTTAGGGCGGTGACGGTGGCGCGGAGGCGCTCGGTGTCCCCCTCGCCGGCGAGAGCGTCGCGCACGTCTTTGACGCCAGCCTCGATGTCGGTGCGGACGTCGGCGGGTATCTTGTCGCCGGCCTCGCGGACGGTCTTGTCGGCGGTGTAGGCGAGGGAGTCGGCCTGGTTGCGGAGCTCGATCTCCTCGCGGCGGCGGCGGTCATCCTCGGCGTGGGCCTCCGCGTCCGCCTTCATGCGCTCGATCTCCTCCTCGGTGAGGCCGGTGCCGGCCTGGATGGTGATCTTCTGCTCGCGGCCGGTGCCCTTGTCACGGGCGGAGACGTGGAGGATGCCGTTGGCGTCTATATCGAAGGCGACGTCGATCTGGGGCAGGCCGCGGGGGGCGGGCAGGAGGCCGTCCAGGATGAAGCGTCCGAGCGAGTTGTTATCGCCGGCGATGGAGCGTTCGCCCTGAACGACGTGTATCTCCACGGAGGTCTGGTTCTCGGCGGCAGTGGAGAACACCTGCGACTTGGAGGTGGGGATTGTGGTGTTGCGGGGGATGATAGGGGTGGCGACGCCGCCCAACGTCTCGATGCCGAGGCTGAGGGGGGTGACGTCCAGGAGGAGCACCTCACGCACGTCGCCCTTGAGGACGCCGGCCTGGATGGCGGCGCCCACGGCCACGACCTCGTCGGGGTTGACGCCCTTGTGGGGTTCGCGGCCGAAGAACTTCTTGACCGCCTCGACGACCATGGGCATGCGGGTCTGGCCGCCGACGAGGATCACCTCCCCAACCTCATCGGGGGTGACTTTGGCGTCCTCCAGCGCCTGGCGGCAGGGGTCGATGGTCTTGTCGACGAGGTCGCCGACAAGCTGCTCCAGCTTGGAGCGGCTGAGGGTGATGTTGAGGTGTTTGGGGCCGGCCTGGTCAGCGGTGACGAAGGGCAGGTTGACATCCGTCTGCATCACGGTGGAGAGCTCCACTTTCGCCTTCTCGGCGCCCTCCTTGAGGCGCTGGAGGGCCATGCGGTCCTGGGTGAGGTCTATCCCCTGGTCTTTCTTGAACTCCTCGATGAGCCAGTCGATGATGCGCTGGTCGAAGTCGTCGCCGCCGAGGTGGGTATCGCCGGCGGTGGACTTGACGTGGAAGGTGCCCTCGCCGATCTCCAGGATGGAGACGTCGAAGGTGCCGCCGCCGAGGTCGTAGACGGCGATGGTCTTCTCCTCGGACTTGTCGAGGCC
>JADFKX010000076.1 GCA_022564695.1 Chloroflexota bacterium
CGGACAGGACCAGCGGTAGTTTGTGGATGGCGGCCACCAGGTAGGGCAGCAGCGGCGTTTCGAACAGGTGAAACGGGAACCCCAGGTACCCCAGCGGGTTCCAGCTTGCGTAGGGCCAGTTCTCATCGATGAACCGGGCGTAGCTCAGATAGGAGGCCTCGATGGACCCCATGTACTGGGTGTACTCCCCAGAGAACAGGGGGAGAACGATCACCATGTTCAGCAGGGCCAGCCCCAGCGATATCGCCAGGACGCGGCCTGCCGTGGCCGTAACGCCAAAACTTACGCCGTGTCGTATCTGCCCGAGGGCCTGAGAGGAAACCGCCACGTTCATGTCCCTGCCCGCTCAGCCATCATGAGATCAACACCTTGATCTTCCCGGAGCCGTCGTCGATGACCTGGAGGGGAACATCAGTTTTGTCGACCTCCTTAAGCCACCGCGACAGCCCGTGCGACAGCTCGGCCAGCCCCAGGCCCTTGACTGTAAATTCCGACGCACCAGCTCGTGTCTTGGGGGCCATGGAACCAACCTTTAGCACCAAGCCGAACTCGTCTCTTGGAGCCCCAACTTCCGTTAGGGCCGCCGTTACGATGGAAAGCTGGCCCGCAAGGTCCTCTCGGCCGAAAGCCTTGGCGAGGATGCGGGCAGCCTCCGTCGGCGCCGCCGCTGCCGGCGGCGCGGCCGGGACGTCCGTTGCCGTACCCTGCTCAGGCTCCGTTGCGCTAGCGATGGCTGCTGCCGGCGTCTCAGCAGGCCCGGCGGCGACCGCTGTGCCTTCGACCGCAGCAATTTCTTCCGACTGGTCCGCTGGCCTTCGCATCTTCAGTTGGGACTGAGCGTAGGCGAGAGAGGCCGTCACGGCCTCTCTCAGAGCGCGGAGGGGACGGCGCCATCCGCTGATTCGGGCGCCGATCAGCAACATCCGTTCGGTCTCCCCCATGACCGAAGGCGCGCTGAGTTGGGCCATCTGGTTCGCACGGAAGCGCTGCCGCTGGTACGGTTGATCCTGACCCAGCAACACCCGTTCCGCCTTCCCTAGCACAGCAGGGGCCTCAAGCTGGGCTTGCTGCAGCGCCAGGATCCGGTGCCTCTTATCGAGTCCGGTTTGAGGTATCGATCGCCTCTCGGTTCCGACCAGCAGGATTCTGTCCGCCGCGGCCAGCACGGAAGTGCCGTCGATCTGGGCCATCTGGACGTCACGGAAACGCTGCCTTCTGGCCAGCCAGGCGGGGCTTGCCAGCATGCGCTCGGCCTTGCCCTGTCGTGGGGGTGTCTTAAGCTGCGTCTCTTGGAGCGCCTTGAACTGCAGACGCTTGCTGGGCCTGCTTTCCGATATCAGCGCTCTGTCAGTCCGGCTCAGGACTACCGGCGTCTCCAACTGGGCACGCTGCGCCGTCTCAAGCAGGCGCCTTTTGCCGCGCCCAGATAGGGCAACGGCAGGAGCTGGCGCCGGCCCGTCGGGCTGCGCCCTGGACGCCGGGGGCTCGGCTTGACGCCGGGGCTGCCTCTTCCGCCGCTTGGCTAGAAACAGCTCCCGATCGGCCGTGCCTAGCGACGTGCCACGATCGAGCTGAGCTTCTTGCCCAGACCGGAACTTTTCTTTCTTATCGACCATCTCTTCTTGTTTCTACTGGCCACCTCTTCCGCCAAGTGGCGATAGCATTGCGCCAGGTCAGAGGAAGAGGCGTAATTCGTGATCGGCTTCCCTAGCATGGCTGCCTCGTCAGCCTTTATTGATGTTGGTATGACTGTATCGAACATTGTGTCCGTGAAGCGGCTTCTGTAAGTCTCCTCGATGGTCTGGTCGTAGATAGTCCTGCGGTTGATGTTACCCAGGAGAATGCCGCAGATGCGGAGGTCGGGGTTGACCTCCTCCTGCACCAGCTTGATGCTCTCCAGCGTGTCCTTGAGCGCCTCGGTGCCGTAGGTAGAGCCGTCGACGGGAATGATCACCTCCTGGGCCGCCACCAGGGCGTTCGATGTGAGGATGCTCAGGCTGGGGGGACAGTCGATGAGGACGAAGTCGAAACCATCCGGCAGGAACTTGGTCAGGCAGGACCGCAGGCGGTTGTGATGCCCGGCCAGCTCGCCGTATCGCAGCTCGATGACCTTGAGGTCCGGGTCGGCGGGTATCAGGAAGAGATTCTCCACAGGCGTAGGCTGCACCAGCTTTGCGAACTCGTCGCTGGGCGTCATCAGGACGCTGGACGTCTTGGGCCCGTCACCGTTAATGCTGAGGGAACGGCTGAAGCTCCCCTGGGGATCGAGATCTATCACCAGGACGCGGTGGCGCTGTTCGGCTAATGCCCCGGCCAAGTTGAAGGTAGTGGTGGTCTTTCCGGACCCCCCCTTGCGGTTGACGATGCAGATGATCCTTGTCATACCATTTCACCTCTCGCGGCTAGATTCGGCAGAAGCCCCAATTTAATTCTCATATCAATAATTCCTATTCACCTAAGCTAATTAGATGTCCTAACACCGGTCATCGTTACATTTAACCTGTCAACCACAGCGGCCTATTTCCATTTCTCTATTCAATTGCTTCCACCTCCTCATCGTCCTTGGATTCCAGAACGTAGTTGATAGCGAAATACCAGAACAGCGCCAGCCAGACGATAGTCATGACCGTGCCGCCGTAGTCGTGGGCCAGCACCGCCGGCAGCCGGCCGAAGTAGTAGGCCACCATGGCGATACCGGCGATGCGCAGCAGGTTGATCCAGATGATGCCCAGGAGGCCCAGGCTGAGTGCGCGGAGCTGGCTGGCCAGGGTGTAGCGCCCCCCCAGGCCGGTCTTGACGGTCAGGGCGAACAGGATCAGGCTCTGCCAGCCCACGCAGTTCCAGCTGATGAACACCGGCAGCGGGAAATCGCCGCCGCCGATGTAGATGGAGGTGCTGCTGACGCTGACGTCGACCCCCAGCGGCGATAGCAGCACCGCCACCATCCGCGCCTCCGCCGGCACGATCCACTCCCGCAGGACGCCGTCCAGCTGCATCGTCATCACCATCGCCGTCATGAACTCGTTGAACGTGGTGATGAAGGGCAGCAGCAGCAGCGTCACGGCGCTGAGGAGCAGGATCAGCTGATAGGTGTCCCGTCCGCGCTCAGCGGGCATCTCCGCCGCTGCGCTGAAGCTCATCCGGTCGGACACGGGCTCGCTCATGCCCCGGCCCTCCTCGCCTTGCGATTCTTCAGCACCCTCATCAGCAGCGGCAGCGCCGGCACCAGCGGCGCCAGCAGCAGCAGCCGCCAGCCCAGCTCGTCTACTACCACGGCGGGCGTGTGCAACAGGGAATCGGAGTTGCCGCCTGATGCCCCTTCGTACTGTAGGTTGATCCCGCTCCCCGCCACTGCTGTGACGTTGAGACGGAGGACCAGCCTCTTGGACGCGGCGGCGGTGATGGTC
The DNA here is from genome assembly GCA_022564695.1 of Chloroflexota bacterium. GTDB lineage: Bacteria > Chloroflexota > Dehalococcoidia > SM23-28-2 > RBG-16-64-32 > JADFNQ01. The sequence continues at coordinate 3,408 of JADFKX010000076.1, forward strand.
TGGGCATCGCAGGTGGCGCAGATGGTGAGGTCGAGGGTTAGGTTGCCCCCAGAATTTGCCGTGGTCTGCGAGGAGGACTCCCCATACTGGACGTAGCCGCTGCCATCGGGATCGGAGAGCCCCACCTGGGCCGTGAAGGTGATCGTATGACCGTTGCCACCCCGTTTGTAGTCCAGGGTGAACGTATAGTCGCCCGAGGCGATGGAGGCGTCGTCCGTTTCTGTGGGGTAGGTCTCGCTGTACCATATGTACAGCCCCGTGGAACCGATGGCCTTGCTGGTCGCGGTCGCACCGGCGACATCTCGGGTCATCTCCTCGCCGTCGTTGATGACCGTGGTGCGCAGGTGGAAAAGGTCGGCGGCCGCGTCCACCGGGGTGACGTTGCGGGCCTCGAACCCGGTCCAAAGCAACGCCACCAGCATGACGGTCAGCGCCCCGTAGGCCAGGCCGGCGCGCCAGCGCCGCGGCCACAGCGCGGCCGCCAGGAGCTTGAAGTGGGCCCCGGCCCCCTGCGCCTGGGGGCGCGGTCGCGGCCGGCGCTTCGCCCCCAGCAGGTGGCGCAGGCGGCGGCCCAGCTGCAGCTTGGACAGGGTGCCCGTTATCCGCCCCGACTTGGGGGTGCGGTTCCAGCCCCCCTCTTTCGCCTCCAGCAGCCCCTTGAGGGCGGCGTAGGCCTGGAACGGGGCCAGGAGGTAGCCCAGAAGAATGACCGAGACGATACCGCCCAAATCTCGTTTGACGCCTCGCTCCAGGAACAGGCCGACCACGTTCATTAGGGCCAGGGCGGCGGCGTTGGTGAACACGAGCGACCAGCCGAACAGGGACTGCCAGTAAGGGAAGTTGTCGTGGAGCAGGGTATCCGCCATCAGCCAGAATCCCGTTCCGACGATGAAGAATACCGACTGCAGGTAGTAGGGCGCGTAGTAGATGAACTCCAGCTTCTCCCGCAGCGACAGCTTCTGCGAGGCCATGACCAGAGGGAAGTACTTCTTGACCAGGAAGGTGTGCCCCTCCGCCCAGCGCATCCGCTGCTTGACCAGCTGCTTGAAGTTGTTGACGCACTCGGCCGGGGCCTGGATGAACGGTGTGTACAGCACCTTGTAGCCGGCCAGGTACAGCTTTATCGTCAGCTCCCAGTCCTCGGTGATGCTGGTGCCCCAGCCGATGTCCTTTTGGCGCAAAACGTCGGCTCGAATCATGTAGACGCTGCCGGAGATCATCTTCATCGTGCCCAGCAGCTCTTGAGCGGACCGCTCCACAACGTAACTGCCGCTGTACTCGGCGCGGACGCCCTTGGTGATCCAGTTCTCGTCGGCGTTCAGCATGTGCCACTGGTAGCCCTGTACCGCCGCCACCTTCTCATCGGCCAGTCCGTTGCCATTCCCGTTGCCGTTGGAGTGGCCGTTACCGCCGTTCACCATCAGGCCGTTGGGCTTGCCGTTGCCGCCGTTGACCATCAGGCCATTGGGCTTGCCATTGCCGCCGTTGACCCTGAGGCCGTTGGGCTTGCCGTTCCCGTTCCCCTTGACGCCGTTCGGTTTGCCGTTACCGTTACCGTTCCCGTTAGGCCCGAAGAAGTACACGAGGTATTGCTGGATCATATCGGGGCCGGGGACGAAGTCGGCGTCATAGATGATGATGAACTCTGTGCGGGGGTCCATGATCTCCATCGTCTTCTTCAGCGCCGCCCCCTTGAAGCCCTTGCGGTTAATGCGGTGGCTGATCTTGACCTTCGGGTGCTTGGCCCACTTCTCCAGGTAGTCCAGGGTGCCGTCCACGGAATCGTCCCCCACGATTACCTCATAGTTGTCGTAGTCGAAAGACGTGCAGGCGGTCAGGAGCCGGTCGATGACCCGCTGCTCGTTGTAGATGGGCAGATGGATGGATACGAACGGGTGGCGCTTCAGATGTATACCGTTGCCGTTGCCGTTGCCGTTGCCGTTGCCGTTGCCGTTGCCGTTGCCGTTACCGCTGTGGTGGTGCAGGCCGCTGGCTATCCGTTTGCGCAGGCTGCTGACGAAACCGATGCCGTTGCCATTGTGGTAGCCGTTACCATTGCCATTGCCATTGCCGTTGCCGTTGCCGTTGCCGTTGTGGTAACCGTTTCCGTTACCGCCAATAGCCAGGATCATAGCGACGGAGGCGTAGTAGCGTGCGGCGTAGACGAAGAAGAACAGCCCGAAGAACAGGCTGATGGACGACAAAACGGCGCCGAGGGTAATCTGCTGCGCCACGGCCGGTGTGGTCGCCACCCAGGCCATCACCGCGGCGGCGATCAGACCGGCGGCCAGGGGGATGTTGCGCAGGATGGCGTCCCAGGCCGGAGCCAACCTGGGAGCCGCTGGCACCGCCACCGGCTCAGGTACCTGGGCCCGGATCGTGGCCACCAGTTCGTCGGGTGGAGTGTCTTTAAGGAGGAAGGCGCTGCCTCCCACGGCCTTGACCTGGGTGCGCCAGGTCACCTCGGCCACCAGGAAGATGACCTTCACCTGCGGTTGCTCTTGAAGTATCTGCCGGGTGGCCTCCAGTCCGTTCAGGACCGGCATGTCGACGTCCATGATGATGACGTCGGGCCGTAGGCGCCGGGCCTCCTCTATCGCCTGGGCGCCGTTTTCCGCCTCCCCCACCAGCTCGATCCCGTCTTCCATCCCCAAGATGGTGCGCAGATACTCCCGCAGGGGGACGTAGTCGTCAACGCTAAGAACGCGGATCGGTTTCATTGGCGTCACTTCATGCAGAGTCTCAAGGCTTTGGTTCTCCTAATGAAAAGACGGGCCCGGGGAGCCGCACAGTATCGTCCAGAAGTACGGTTTTAGACGCGAAAAAGACCGATCTTTTGGATCGGTCTTTAGTCTGAATTCGCGGCGGAGTTAAGCCAAGAGTCGTAAGACCTTGGTCGGACTATTCATCCAGGTCCACCAGCCCGCTCTTAACGGCGACGACTATGGCCTGGCTGCGCGTCGAGACGTTCATCTTGCGATAGATGCTGCTGAAGTGGGCCTTCACCGTCTTCTCCGCGATATACAGCCTCTGGGCGATCTCCTTATTGCTTAGCCCCGCCGTGAGCGCTTCCAGCACCTCTTTTTCTCTGGGGCTCAGCTTATCATCGGCGTGATTGGAGCCGTCCTCGGTCAACTGCCTGAACTGGGTCAAGACCTTATTGAGGACTGAGGGATCGACCAGTGACTCATCCTGGACCGCGCTCTTGATCGCCTTCACCAGGTCTTCCGGGCTCACGTCCTTCAACAGGTAGCCGCTGGCCCCGTACCTCAAGCAATCGAAAACATACTCGTCGTCATCGTAGTTGGTGAGAGCAATGACATGCACCTCGGGGAACCTTGCCCTTATTTCCCTCGTGGCCTGAACCCCGTCCAGTTCGGCCATCCTGATGTCCATCAGAACGACGTCGGGCCGAAGTTGTTCCGTCATATCTATCGCTTCTCGCCCGTCCGCAGCCTCCCCGACGACCTTGATATCATCCGCCATATTGAGCAGGGCGATTAAGCCTTCCCGGACGATGACGTGGTCGTCAGCGATGAGAACCTTGCATTCGCTCATCTAGCCGCGCGCCTGTCGGGTGCCTAGGGGAATGACGGCGGATATTTCGGTACCGCTTTGCGGGGCGCTCTGCACGTGCAGACTGCCGCCCAGCAGGTGCGCCCGCTCGTGCATGCCCACCATACCGAATTTCTTCTCCTCCTCCGCCTTGGCCAGCGTGGGCTCAACCTCGAACCCGATGCCGTCATCCTTGACGGCCACCATCACCTGCTGCTGATCAATGCTCACGCGCACCTGGATGCGTCTGGCCTTCGCGTGTTTGGTGGCGTTCAGCAAGGCTTCCCGCACGATGTAGTACAGGCTCCCGGCGATAGACAGGGGCAGGTCCACTCGTACCTTCGTCGCCTTGAATGCAATAGCGATGCCTTTCTCCTGGCTGAGTTCGTCACAATGGCGGCGTAGTGCCTTCACCAGACCCAGCTCCTTCACCGCCGTCAACCGCAGGTCAAACGTCAGCTGTCGCAGCTGGTGCAGGCACTTGCGGGCCAGCATCTTGGCGCGGCTCAGGGGAGCGAGGACCTGACTGGAGTCCTTCGTATAGACCTTCTCGCAGATCTCTAACTGCAGCACGGCCCCCGTCAGCTCCTGGATCAAGCCATCGTGGATCTCCTGGGCAAGGCGCTGCCTTTCGCCCTCGATGAACTTACCGTTCCCGTCAACGGGCTGAGTTGGGGCCCGCGTCTGCTTAACTATCACCTTCATGTCGCCTCTTTTCAATAGGGAATTCAGGGTAGGATGACCTCTCCACAGTCTGAGGACGTATTGCCACTCAGCGTTGTTGCATAGTTAATCCGTAAAGTTACTCCATCCCACGCGGCTGCCTCCAGCGCTGGGGGACGCTGAAGGACTCAAAACTCATCCGCATCTGGAGGGGTTGACCCCCGACCTAGTTCGGCCCAGGCTAAGGCAGCAAGTTCTCATGGATGCTGGTGCCGATTGTTTCATTCTCGCGTGGTGTGGGAGTGCCTGATTGACCGCCCGGGGCTTGGCGCCCCAAATGCCCGCATCAGCTTTGACAGGCGGTCAAAAGGAGCGTCCAGCAAACTGAGAAGCCTCCCAGCATTTGTCGCCATTTTGTGGCCATGCTGGCCGACAAGCCCAGGGACGAAGCTCGTCACGACGGGACGAGGGTGACAGTATTCAGATACAAAACTGTCACCACCATGACGTGGTGGGAGTGACGGGACATGCCGGGACAAGCTGTCGCGATCTTTTAATCCGGGAGTCGTGGGTTCGAATCCCACCGGGCCCTCCATCCTCCAATATGTAGAGCCGGACGGCCAAGAAGCCATCTCCGACCGCTGGACACCCGGATTACCAGTACTGAGCCCTAAGACCGGCTGCTTGCCAGAACTGTGCTCTGGACCCTCTGCCTTTCCTGCCAGGTCTCGCGACTAGGCTACTCCCGGGCCCTCGTCATCCTCGACCTATCCACGCTGCGCTACTTTGCCACGGGCAAGTTCTGGCCGCTGTAAGTCGAAACGAATGCGGCGGCGGAGGCAGGCGTACGTAGGGTCGATGTCACCGACGATGCAGCCTCCCAGGACAAGTTCTCCCCGACCTTCGGCCTTCATCGTCTCGGGCGCCGGATATCCGTAGACGATGGGGAGGACGGCGTCGGACCGACTGCATTTCGGACATGGCTTGGCGCTTGGCTTCCGTCGCATATGCCCTACCACAATAGCATGTCAAACAATAATCTCGGAATCGGCGCCGCTCGAGTTCCGCATCCCCGGCGATCTTCCATCGCATTTCTAGTCTGCGCTAGCGAACAGGCTGAGGAGTCCTCGCTGTTCGTCGGAGAGCATCACTTCCTGATTACGTTGTGAGGGATAGATCTCTGCCTCGTCCCAGAACTGTTTAGCTACGCTCGTGGCGATGCCGAGCCTCACGCCGCGGTCCCTCAATGCCGGCATGAGCTTGTGAGTATCGAATAGGTAGACTGACTCGATTACCCACGGTCTCACGGTTGCGCGTGATGAGGCCGCCGCGGACCTCGGGCCAGCGAGCACGAGATAGTAGTCGGGTGTTGCTTCGGGATTGATGTCAAGCACGCCTTCAAGCTTGCCGTACCACTTGATATTGACGGTCTGTCCAGCGAGTGGGCCGCCTC
>JADFKX010000001.1 GCA_022564695.1 Chloroflexota bacterium
TAGGACTGCATCAGAGGCCCTGGAAAGCTATTTGGTGTACATCTAGCGGAAGGAGGAAACGTCATGAGGTACGCGATTTACGTTCGCCTGAGCAAGAGCGACGCTGGGCGGGGCGGCTGTCAAACGCCCCTGCCACCCTCCCCCTCCGCGCTCTCCCGCACCCACCCTACACTAAACACAAACCTCTGCGTTCCATCTGCGCTAACGTGTCCGCCTCAGGCGGATCTGCGGCCAATAAAAGGAGGTTCGTAACGCCTCGCTGCCGGCGCGATTCTGCGCCTGGGCTGGGCGGCTGTCAAACGCCGCGTGCCACCTCCCCCTCCGCGCTCTCCCGCGCCCACCCTACACTAAACACGTAATCTGTGTTCCATCTGCGCTAATCTGCGGCCAAAAAAAAGGAGCCCCACCATGTCCCAAGCCGTGCCCGCCTCAGGAAGAGTAGGTAGGCCTGTCGAAGGACCAAAAACAATCAAACACATCGCCCGCGCCCCAGATTCGGACCCGCCCCCCAAACGAGAACTTTTTCGGAAAATCAATCAGACGCCGGATACGCCCCGGCCAAATCAACCAACCGCCGGATGTGGCCCCCCCTACGGCGGCGCCGTCACCGTGCCGAAGGCCTCGGACGCCGCCATCATCGCCACCGCCCCCTCCTCCACCAGGTCGAACACCGGCTGCGGGTACAGCCCCACCACAAACACCCCCGCTATCAGCAGCGTCAGCGCCCCGTACTCCAGCCAGGGCGTCGGGAAGCGGGTCGGCTCCGCCGGCTTCCCCAGGTACATCTCCTTGATCACGATCAGATAGTAGTACAGCGACACGAAGCTGAAGAACACCGCTATCGATGACAGCCACAGCAGCCCCTGCTCCGCCGCCGCCTGGAACAGGATGAACTTCGTCGTGAACCCCGCGAACAGCGGCATCCCCGCCAGCGAGAAGAACGCTATGCTCAGCGTTAGCGCCAGGTACGGCGCCCGCTCCGCCGCCCCCGCGAAGTCCGATATCTCCTCCTTGCCCGTCCAGTTGTAGTAGATGATAATCGCCACGAACACCGCCAGGTTGCTGACCACATACCCCACCAGGTGCAGCACCAGCGCGCTCGCCGCATCGGCGTTCTCCGGCGTCAGCGCCGCGATCCCCATCATCAGGAACCCCACCTGGCCAATGCTGGAGTAGGCCATCAGCCGCTTGATGTTTTTCTGCTGGATCGCCACCAACGTCCCCAGCGCCATCGTCATCGCCGATAGCACGGCGATGAACACCCGCCAATCGTCCACCAACGGGATGAACGCCTGTCCGAACAGCTTCAGGAACAGGGCGAACCCCGCCGCCTTTCCCAGCGCTGAGATGAGCGCCGTGATCGGTAGCGGCGCCCCCTCGTAGGCATCCGGCGTCCACATGTGGAACGGCACCACCGCCACCTTGAACCCCAGACCGGCGATTATCAGCACCAGCCCCAGGAACATCGCCATGTCGAAGCCCGCCGTGTCCCCGGACAGCGCCACCGCTATCTCGCTGAACCGCGTCGAGCCGCTGACACCGTAGATCATGCCGATCCCGTACAGGAATATCGCCGAAGAGAAGGCGCCCAGGAGCATGTACTTCAGGCCGCCCTCGTTGGAGCGCAGGTCAAACTTGGCGTAAGACGTGAGGACGTACAGGCAAAAGCTCAGCAGCTCCAGCGAGATGTACGCCGTCAGCAGCTCGCTGGAGGCGGCCATCAGGTTGGCGCCCAGAACGCTAAGCAGGATGAGGCCGTAGTACTCGCCTGCGTGCAGCAGATTATCCTTCACGAAGCGGGCTGAGGCGACGCAGGCGAACACGCCGATGAGGCCAAAGAAGACGCGGAACAGCGCCGTGTAGTTATCGATATCGATGAGGTTGGCGAAGTTCGTGTCGTCGTTCACCCAGATGAGCGCGGTCAGCGCCGAGATGAGCGCGCCCGCCGCCGCCACGTACGCCAGCTGATCCTTTCGCAGCCGCCCCCAGAACAGATCCAGAAGCACCACCATGCCCGCCCAGCCGGCCAGGATGTACTCCGGCGTCAGGAGAGACCACTGGAGGTTAAGGTCCACTGGCTCCCACCCGAAGGATGAATTCCACGCTCTCGCTTATGCGGTCGATGAACGGCGCCGGCCAGACGCCCATGAAAATGATAAAGGCGATGAGCAGCGCCCCGCCAAACTGCTCGCCCCGGCGCATCTCCTTCAGCCCGGCCCAGCGTTCGTTGAACGGGCCAAAGAACACCATCGCCAGCATGCGCAGAATGTAGGTGGCGGTGATGGCGGCGGCAAGGATGCCCAGGGCGCCCGCCCAGGGGTAGGTATTGAAAGCGCCCACGAAGATGTGGAACTCGGCGACGAACCCGGCCAGCCCCGGCAGGCCCAGGGATGACAGCCCGGCGATAGCGAAGAAGGCGGCCAGGCGCGGTGTCTTCTGGGCCAGCCCGCCGAACATCGTCATATCCCGTACGTGCGCCTGATCGTAAACGGCGCCCACCATGGCGAACATGAGCGCCGTCATCACCCCATGGGCGAACATCTGGAGCACCGCCCCGTTGACGCCGATAGTGGTCAGCGTGGCCAACCCCATCAGCACAAAGCCCATGTGGCTCACGCTGGAGTAGCCCACCATGTACTTCAGGTCACGCTGCGCCATCGCTGAGATGGCGCCGTATAGCGCCCCCGTCACGCCCAGCGTCATCAGCACCGGCGCCCAGAACTGCGCCCCCTCCGGGAACAGCGTTATCGCTACCCGCAGGATACCGAAGGCGCCCAGCTTCATCAGGACGCCGGCGTGCAGCATGGACACGGCCGTTGGCGCCGCCACATGGCCATCGGGCGACCAGGTGTGGAAGGGCCACAGGCCGGCCAGAATCCCAAACCCAAGCGCGTATAAGGGGAAGACCACCTTCTGAAAGTTCTCGTCATAGGTGACGGCGCCCAGCACCGGCAGATCAAACGTGCCCTGGCCCGCTTCCATAAACGTCGCGAATATGCCGACAAAGATCAGTGCGCTGCCCCCCACCAGGTACAGCACCAGCTTCATCGCCGCGTACTCTTTGGGTCGGGTAAACGTGCCGAAGTGGCTGCTGGTGCCCCACACGGCGATCAGTAGGTACATCGGCAGCACCGCCACCTCGTAGAAGAAGAACAGGAAGAACAGGTCCAGCGACAGGAACACGCCGAATACGCCGCTGACCAGCAGGAACAGCAGCACGAAATAGTCCTTGTTGCGGTAGTCGATGTTCCAGGAGATGAACACCCCGGCGAAGATGACGATGCCCGTCAGCAGCACCATCGGCGCCGAGATCCCGTCCACCGCCAGGTGCAAGCTGATCCCGTCCTTGCCCAAGAATGCCACGTTCTCCAGCCATGCCAACTGCAGATCGAACCGAAAGCCGCTGCCGCCCTCGAACTCGTACTTGACGAACACCAGCACCGACAGCGCGAACATGGCGAACCCGGACACCAGCGCTACGTTGCGCACAAGCTGCGGATAGCGCGAGGGTATGAGCATGAACACCAGCACAGCCCCTATCGGGATGGCTATCAGCGCTAGCAGCACCCAGTCCATCGCCTACACCCGCACCGCCATGAACACAATCGCCAGGACGATCACGCCGGTGACGATCGCCAGGGCATAGTTTGGCAGCTTACCCGTCTCCAGAAACTTCATCCCGTACCCGGCTAACACGCCCAGGCCGGCCGAGCCATCCACACCCGTATCGTTAACCACGTTACGGTCGAACCAGGCGAGCACCCCGCCGGCGGCCAGTACCACCCGGTCAATCGTCCACTGGTATATATCGTCCATGTAGAACTTGCGCTTCAGTATCTTGTATGCGGGCCGGAAAAGCTCTCCCGCCCGGCGGGCCGGCTCCGCCTCGCCCGACCAGAAGTAGAAACCTCCGACCAAGCCAGCCACCGCCGACAGCGTCGACAGGACCGCCACGTCCCAGGGGAAATGGAACGCCTCCGGCCCCTCCAGGAAAACGAACTCCCCTATGCCGCCGGGGAAGCCCAGCGCCTCTCCCACCCCGTCGAAGACGACGAAGCCCGCCAGCACTGTTAACCCGGCCAGCAGGAGAAGGGGCAGAGTCATTACCGGCTCCGCGTCGTGGGCGTGCTGGTGCGCCTCGCGGTCACCCGGCTCTCCCAGGAAGGTAAGAATAACCACGCGCGTCATGTACAGAGCGGTTATGAATACGCTGAGCATCAGGAACCCGTACACGACAAAGTTCTGGCTATCACCGACGACGTTGAGGATCTCGTCCTTAGCCCAGAAGCCGGCTAACGGAACGATTCCCGCCATAGATAGCGCCCCCACAGCGAACACCGCCGCCGTCACCGGCATCCGCCTCGCCAGGCCACCCAGATCGCTCAACTCCTGCCGATCAGTAGCGTGGATCACTGACCCTGCGGCCAGGAAGAGGAGCGCCTTGAAGAAGCCGTGAGCGAACAGGTAGAGCATCGCCGCCGATACGGAGAGTGAGCCCAGCGCCACCATCATCAGCCCCAGGCTGTTGATGGTGGAGTAGGCGATCACCCGCTTGAGGTCCGTGGCTACCAACCCCATCGTGGCGGACATCATCACCGTTGTCAGGCCGACGGCGGTGATGATGTTGAGCGCTATCGGGTCGGCGACCACGAACAGCGGCATCAGGCGCGCCACCAGGTACACCCCGGCCACCACCATGGTGGCGGCATGAATGAGCGCGGAGACCGGCGTTGGGCCCTCCATGGCATCCGGCAACCACACATGCAAGGGGAACTGGGCCGACTTTCCTACCGCGCCGGCGAACAGGAACAGCACCGCCGTCGTCAGGTACGCGGTGCTGTAGCCGCCAGCCTCAGCAAACTCGAATATCTCCGATATGTCGAAGGTGCCGGCCTCGCGCCAGAGCAGGATGATGCCGATGAGCAGCCCCACATCGCCGATGCGCGTAGTGATGAACGCCTTCTTCGCCGCCTCGGCGGCGGAGCGCTTCTCGTGCCAGAAGCCTATGAGCAGGTAGGAGCCGAAGCCCACACCCTCCCAGGCCGCATACAGCAGCAGGAAGTTGTCCGCCAGCACCAGGGCGAGCATCGCCGCCGCGAACATCGATATCGCGGCGAAGTACCAGCCGTAGCGCGGGTCGTCCTTCATGTAGCCGGTGGAGTACACCATCACCATGAGGGTGACGAACGTCACCACGGCCAGCATCACCACGGCCAACTGGTCCACGAAGAAGCCCAGCCGCAGCTCGAACTCCAACCCCGAGGGCAGGTCGAACCGCACCCACTCGATACTGGACGTGACGCCCACGAAATCCGGTTTGCCCACCTCCCCCAGGAGGTCGATGAGCACCGCGAAGAAGAGGACGAAGGCCGCCGCCATGGCGCCTATCGCCAGCCAGTCGCCACGGCGGGGAAGGTACTTGCCGACCAGGAGGAGGATGACGAATGCGGCGGCCGGTATCGCCGGTATGAGCCAGGCTTCCCCCATGCCTACCATTTCAGCATGTCCACTTCGTCCACGTTGGACGTGCCCTTGTTGCGGAAGATACGCAGGATTATGCCCAGGGCAAGCCCGACCTCAGCGGCGGCGATGGTTATCACGAAGATGGCGAAGATGAGGCCGGTGAACTGCTCCGGGTACAGGTACACCGCAAAGGCGATGAAGTTGATGCTCACCGCCTGCAGCATTAGCTCCACCGACATGATGATGAGCACAGCGTTGCGTCGCGCCAGCACACCGTATATCCCAATCGAGAACAGGATGCTGCTGAGCACCAGGAAGTTCTCAATCGGGATCATTCGCCCTCCTCGCCGCGGGCCAGGACGATCGCGCCTATGAGCGCCACCAACAGCACCAGCGACGCCACCTCGAACGGCACCGCCCAGTCGCGGAACAGCGCCTCGCCCATCTCGCGGAACGGCACGACGGTTATCTCCCTCGTCTCGCCCGGCCAGTCGGAGGACAGCGCCGCCAGGACGGACAGCACCAGGAAGGCGCCGGCGGCGAGGGCGGCGAACGGCCGTTGCGGCCCGTCCAACGCCTGCGGCATATCCCGCACGCGGGTCAGCATCATGACGAACAGGATAAGGATGGTCACCGCGCCCCCGTATATCAGGATCTGGACGATCGCCAGGAACTCCGCGGAGAGCAGAATGAAAACGCCCGCCACCGCCAGCAGAGCGAGGATGAGGAACAGTGCGGAGTGGACGACGTTACGGGTGAGAACCACCCCCAGAGCGCCAAGGACGGTCACTGCGGCCACGAAATAGAATATGACCTCTTCGTAGCTCATAGGGCTAGCGCCGTCTCAACGACAACTCTGCGTCTACTCCTCTCCACTCTCCTCTTTGGCCGCCACCTCCTCCTTTTCCTCCTCCGAGCGTACCTTGGGCGTCCAGCCGGAGTGGGCTACACCCATCGGCTCGCGGAACGGGTCCTTCAATTCGCCGGATTTGGACTGAACCATCAGCTGGTCCACGTCCAGCACCAGGTCGTGGCGGTCGTAGCGAGCAAGCTCCACGCCTTCCCAGGTGTTGTTCATCACAATGGCGTCAAAGTTGCAGACCTCAACACAGATGTCGCAGCGCATGCAGCGCGCGTAATCGATGTAGAACTTGTCCACAATCTTCTTGCGCTTGCTCTTCCCCTCCGCGTACAGCGGGTTATCCTTCATCGTCACCGTCATGCAGTCCACCGGGCAGTAGCGGGCGCAGACCTGGCAGCCGGTGCAGAACGGCTCCTCCACGTCGAAGTCCCAGAGGAGGACGGGCAGCCCGCGCGAACGGTGCGGAAGCTCCTTCTTAACCGAGGGGTACTGCACAGTAACGGGCTTACGCAGCGCCGTCGAGATAGTCGTCTTTATCGCCTTCAACAGTCCCAGCATCTACAACACGCTCCCAACTCTATGTAATCGAGGCGAGACCGGCTCTTCGGCCGCCTGCCGCGCCGCCCGATAAGTGAGATAGCCCGCCACCAGCGTGAGCGCCCCGGACGAGACGCCCAGCGTCCAGTCCGGCCAGCCGTAAACGAGCACCCAGCCGTTGATTATTATCTGCAGGAGGGCGAAGGGCAACAGCACCTGCCAGCAGAACTGCATCATCTGGTCAATGCGCAGGCGCGGCAGGCTGAACCGCAGCCATATGAAGAGCAGGATAAAGAATGAGGTCTTGACTAAGATCAGCGGTATCTGCAGGGCGATCCCCGCCCCGTTGCCCAGCGGCCAGTTCCAGCCGCCCAGGAAGAGCAGCGCCGCCAGCACCGAGATGAGCACCATGCTCACGAACTCCGCCATCTGGAACATCGACCAGCGGATGCCGGAGTATTCGATGAACGGCCCGCCCACCACCTCGGACTCCGCCACCGGTATGTCGAACGGCTGCCGGTACAGCTCCGCCAGGCCGGCTACCAGGAAGATGAAGAACGCCAGCGGCTGCCAGACGATGAACGGCACCCGCCCCTGCCCATCAACGATCTCGACCAGGTTGAGGGATCCCCGGCCCGCTTCTGGCGTATACGCGATCATCGCCACGGCCACCACAGCCAGCACTAGCGGTATCTCGTAACTGATGAGCTGGGCGGCCGCGCGCGCCCCGCCTAGAAGGGCATACTTGTTGTCCGAGCCCCAGCCCGCCATCACGAACCCCACTATCGACACCCCGGACACAGCGATGATGAAGAACAACCCTAGCCCCAGGTTGCGCACGAACAGGTCGGCGGTGAAGGGCAGCGTCACGAAGGCCAGAAACACCGGCACCACCACCACGAACGGCGCCAGCTCAAACGTCCAGCGGTCGGCGGTCTGCGGCCGCAGGTCCTCCTTGGTGAGCAGCTTGATGGTGTCCGCCAGCCCCTGAAACAGGCCGTACGGCCCCACACGCATCGGCCCCAGCCGCTGCTGCATCCTTCCCGATATCTTACGCTCCACGTAGGTGAGGATGATGACGGCCAGCGGCATCGCCAGCGCGATGATGCCCATGCGGACTAGGCCGTCCAGCCAGGGGTTGTCAGCGATCAACGGTCCACCTCGCAGAGGACGATGTCGATGGAGCCCAGGGTGATGATCGTGTCGGCGACGTAGCTGCCGATGCTCATCGCCCTAAGCGCCGAAAGGTTGGAGAAGGCGGGGGAGCGGATCTTCAGCCGGTAAGGCTTGTCGCCGCCCTTAGATATCAGGTAGATGCCGTACTCCCCCCGGGGCGTCTCGTTGCGCATGTACACTTCGCCCTCAGGCAGGCGCAGCGTTCGCTTCAGCCCCTCGGCCATGATCGGCCCTTCCGGCATCCCCTCCAGCGCCTGCTCTACGATGCGGACCGACTGGCGCATCTCCTCCAGGCGGACCAGGTAACGGTCGTAAACGTCGCCCCGTGTGCCCGTTGGGATGTCGAACTCAAACCGGTCGTAGATGCAATAGGGCTCGGCGCGGCGCAGGTCGTGCGCCAAGCCCGTGGCCCGCAGCATCGGCCCCGTCATGCCCCAGTTGATGGCGTCTTCCGGCGTCACCGGACCGAGACCACGACAACGGGCGATGATCACCTCGTTGTCCGTCATCAAGCCGTCTATATCTCCGATACCCTTGCGTACAGCGCCCAGGATCTCACGGCAGCGCTCGCGGAAGTCATTCGGCACATCCCAGGCCACACCGCCGGCGCGGAAGTAGGCGTACATCATCCGCTCCCCGGTGACCTCCTCAAACAGGTCCTGGATAATTTCCCGATCGCGGAACGTATACATGAAGGCCGTACCGAATACGCCGATGTCCGTGCCGAAGGCGCCCATAAACATGTAGTGGCTGGCGATGCGGTTCAGCTCCGCCAGGATGACGCGGATGTAATTGGCTCGCTCCGGCGGTTCGATGCCGGCCAGCTTCTCCAGGGCCAGCACGTAGCAGAGCTCGGTGTTGAACTGGGCCAGGTAATCGGTGCGGTCCTGGTAGCCGATAGCCTGGCGGTAGTCGCAGTTCTCGGACAGCTTCTCAGCGCCGCGGTGCATGTAGCCGATGATCGGGTCCACGTCCACCACCTGCTCGCCATCGACGGTGAGCACCATCCGGAACACGCCGTGGGTAGCGGGGTGCTGCGGCCCCACGTTGACGTTGATGTCTATCGTCTCCAGGTCTTTCCCCGGCGTGACGCGGTACTCCGTAGTCATGGCTGCCGCCTACCCGCCCTTCTCCTCGGCTGCGAGCGCCTTGAGCGCTTCCGCCACCGCCTGCCGCTCCTCGTCCTGCGAAGCGCCGCGGGCGCGCGCCTCGTCACGAGTCTTCTTTATGAGGGCGGCCTTCTTCTGGGCCAGCACTATCTTGGCGGCACGGTCGTCGGCGGGCTTTGCCGGCGCTTCCGCAGGCTTAGGCTCCGCCTTGGCCGCTTCCTCCTCCTCAAACGCCTTGAGAGCGGCCCTAACCGCCGCCTTCTCCTCGTCCCCGGACAGCCCTCTGCCCCTGGCCTCCTCGCGCGCCTTCTTGATGACCACCGCCTTGTTCTGGGCCAGCGCTATCTTGCGTGCCCTTTCGTCCATGGGCACGCCGGCTTCCGCCGCCGCCTGCGTCACCGCCTCCTCGGCGGCCTTCAGATAGTCCTCCTGCCACTCCTCGATCTCGGCTAGAGGATGAGTCTTACGCATGATGAAGTAGCCCAGCCCCTCCTCCGTCAGCAGGGGACGCAGGTCGGGGTGGCCGTCGAACACGAACCCGAACAGCTCGGCCGCCTCGCGCTCGTGCCAGTTGGCCGTCTGCCACAGGTGGCTGACCGTGGGCATGTGAGCATCGTCGAACGGGCAGCGCACCTTGATCGCCACCGCATGGCCCAGGCTGTACGAGTAGAGGTGATAGACCACCTCAAGATCGTCAAGGTGGTCAACGCCCGATAGGCTGCGCATGAAGTCGAACGCCAGGCGCTCGTCCTCCTTTGCGGTCTGCATCACCCTGAGCAGGTCTTCGCGACGAACGGTAATGGCGACATCGAGTGCGGCCTGCTCCGCAATCATCTGGATGCCCGGCAGGGCCTCACGGAACAGGTCGGCCACAGAGCCCGGGGGCGGCTCAGCGGTGGACGTCTCCTGGCTGCGCTCCTGGGTCACGCTCAGCGCCCGATCTTCCCCCGCTCCTCCATGATCTTCTTCTGGAGGGCCAGGAAAGCGTCCATCAGCGCCTCAGGCCTAGGCGGACAGCCGGGAACGTAGACGTCCACCGGAACGATCTTGTCCACCCCCTGGAGCACGCGGTCGTAGCGGGTGTAGGGTCCGCCGTTAGTGGCGCAGGCGCCCATGGAGATCACCCACTTGGGGTAGGGCATCTGCTCGTACAGCAGCTTGACCGCCGGCGCCATCTTCTTGGTCACCGTACCGGAGACGATCATCACGTCCGATTGCCTGGGCGATGGAAAAGGGATGATGCCGAAGCGGTCTAGGTCATGCCGGGCCATGAAGGTGGATATCATCTCGATGGCGCAGCAGGCGAGGCCGAACGTCATCGGCCACAGGGACGACTTTCGCCCCCAGGCGATAATCCAGTCCGCGGGGAACTGGAGTATCCCCGGCAGTAGCTGGCGGTACAGCGCTTGCCCCTGGCCCGGGTGGAACTCCGTTGGCGTCAGCTTCTTGATCTCCCGCCGAATATCGGGGGAGACGGCATCGCTGATCGCCTGCTGGGGGTCGTCCTGTATCTCGTGGATCTCTATGAGCGTCTTGTCAGCCATGTTAGCCTCCTACCTCCAGCTCAACACACCCTTTTTCCAGGCGTAGAGAAGCCCGAATCCGAGTATCAGCATGAAAAACAGCATCTCGTAGAAGGCGGCCTTACCGATGTCCAGGAATACGACCGCCCAGGGGAACAGGAACACCGCCTCAATATCGAAGATCAGGAACAGGATCGCGAACAGGTAGTAACGGAAGTGAACCTGGGTACGGCTGCGGCCGATGGGCAGCATGCCGCATTCGTAGGTCAGGCTCTTGGCGCGGCTGGCCTGGCGGGGGGCGAGGATGTAGTTGCCCATGAGCGCCCCGCCGACCAGGAGGATGCCCAGAATCGCGGCGATGAGAACGGCTATGTAGTCGGCGAAGAGGTCCTGAATCATCGCTGGGGATCGCGACAGAGAGGGAAGCTAGCCATTTGTTCCATTTGCCACAAGCGATGCTAGCACGGGCTCCAGCTACTGTCAATTTAGGAAGCTGTCGCTTGGTTAATGCTTATCGAACCCCGCTCGTGGTTAGCCTATCGAACCATCCTGCGACAAGCTCAGGATGAGCGGAGCCCGCATCGTCACTCCAGCTCCGCCAGCCTCTGACGCAGCCCCTCCAACCGCGCCCTCGCCGCCGCCAGCTTCTCCTCCTCATTGGCCACCACAGCCGCCGGCGCCTTCTCTCGGAACGCCGCGTTCGCCAGCTTGCCTTCCAGCCGCTTCACCTCCGCCTCCGCCTCCGCCAACTGCTTGGACATGCGAGCCCGCTCCGCTTCCACGTCGATGAGCCCGGCCAGCGGCAGGATGACCTGGGCCTGCGCCAGGACGGCTGAGGCCACTCCGCTCCTGGGCGCCTCTCCCGCGTCCCCGATCAGGTGCAGAGGCCTCACACGCGCCAGCGACTCCAATATCTGCCTCGCCGCCTCCAGGTCCGGCCTCGGCCCGTCGGCGGCCACGTACGCCTCAACGTAGCGCGAAGCGTCCACCCGCCTTTCGGCGCGGATGTTGCGGATCGCCTTCACCACCTCCATCACAACCTGCGCCTTCGCCTCAGCCTCGTGGTTCACCCAGACCCGCTCGGCCTTCGGCCAGGAGGCGACGATGAGCGCTTCCTCGTCCGCCCAGCCAATGCGCTCCCGTAGGTTCTGCCACAGCGCCTCCGTGACAAACGGCATGAACGGATGCAGCAGCCGCAGGCAAGTGTCCAATACGTAGGCGAGAACCGGTAGGGGCGAGCGGTCGCCGGCCTTGAGGCGAACCTTCGCCATCTCGATGTACCAGTCCGCGTACTCACTCCAGAGGAACTCGTGCAGCCGGTGTCCCGCCTCGCCGAGCTGGAAGCGGTTGAGGAGCCGGTCCACCTCCGTGACGAGGCGCTGCAGCCGTGACATGACCCAGAGGTCCTCGTTGGGCATCCCGGCCCGCCGCTTCCGGTCTGGCGCCTGGAGCTGCTCGTCGCCGATGCTCTGGATCACGAAGCGGGAGACGTTCCATATCTTGTTGGCGAAGTTGCGCCCGCCCTCCAGCCGCTCGTCGGACAGGCGAAAGTCGTTGCCGGGGGCGCCGCCGGTGGCCAGCACGAACCGCAGGGCGTCGCAGCCGTACTTGTCGATCGCCTCAATCGGGTCCACCACATTACCCAGACTCTTACTCATCTTGCGGCCCTCTTGGTCGCGGATGAGCCCGTGCAGGTAGACGTGGCGGAACGGAACCTCTCCCGTGTTGTAGAGGCCCGTCATAATCATGCGGGCAACCCAGAAGAAGAGGATATCGTAGCCTGTCTCCAGCACCGATGTAGGGTAGAAGTAGCGCAGCTCATCCGTCTCTTTAGGCCAGCCCAACGTCGAGTGCGGCCACAGCGCCGACGAAAACCAGGTGTCCAGGACGTCGGCGTCCTGCTCCAGCTTGCCGGAGCCGCACTTCTCGCAGGCGCTGGGGTCGTCTACGGCCACGGTAAGCTCGCCGCAGTCACCGCAGTACCAGACCGGGATGCGATGCCCCCACCAGAGCTGCCGCGAGATGCACCAGTCGCGGATATTCTCCATCCAGTTCATGTACACCCGCGCGAAGCGGCGGGGGATGATCTCGATTCGTCCGTCCTTCACCGCCTCGATGGCGGGCCCGGCCAGCGGCTCCATGCGCACGAACCACTGCTCGCTGACAACCGGCTCCACAACGGTGTCGCAGCGGTCGCAGCGGCCAATCGAGTGCTGATGCTGCTCCGTCTTCTCCAGAAGCCCCAGCCGCTCCAGGTCAGCGACAATGACGTCCCGACACTGGAACCTGTCCATCCCCTTGTAGGGCCCGGCCTCCTCGTTCATCGTCCCGTCCGGGCCCACGGCGACGATGGCGGGCAGGCCGTGCCGCTCCCCGATCTCGAGGTCGACGATGTCGTGACCGGGGGTGATCTTGAGCGCGCCGGTCCCGAACTTCGGGTCCACCGCGTCGTCGGCGATGATCGGAATCTGCCGCTCGATAATGGGAAGCAGCGCCTTGCGGCCGACGATCTTCTGCCAGCGCTCCGCCTTGGGGCTCACCGCCACCGCCACATCGGCCACGATCGTCTCCGGCCGCGTGGTAGCGATGACAATATACTCGTCCGTCAGGTTGCCGGAGTCGTCCAGCAGAGGATAGCGGACGTACCAGAGCTTGGCGGACTGCTCCCTGTGCTCCACCTCCAGATCGGACAGCGCCGTCTGGCAGCGGGGGCACCAGTTGATCATGCGCTCGCCGCGGTATATGAGGCCGTCCCGATACAGCTTCAGGAAAGTGGTGCGCACCGCCAGTTGCGGCCCCTCATCCATCGTGAACACCTCTCGCTCCCAGTCACAGGAAACGCCCAGACGCATGTGCTGGCGGCTGATCACGCTGCGGTATTTAGCCACCCACTGCCACACGCGCTCCACGAACTGCTCGCGGCCGAGATCGTGGCGGCTCACGCCTTCCTTGGCCAGCTCCCGCTCCACCACGTTCTGAGTGGCGATGCCGGCGTGATCGACGCCCGGGAGCCAGAGGGTGGAATCGCCTCGCATGCGATGCCAGCGGATAAGGGCGTCCTCCACGGTAGCCGTTAAAGCGTGCCCTAGGTGCAGCTCCCCAGTCACGTTGGGCGGCGGCATGATAATGCAGAACGGCTGCTTATCGGGCTCTATCCTGGACGCGAAGTAACCCCCGTCCAGCCAGAACTGGTACAGGCGGCCCTCCACCTTGGAGGGATCATACGCTTTGGGGATCTCTTCACCGTCCCTAGCCACCCAACTACGCCTCCTACGCAAGGAATCCGCCGGAGGCGGATTCCTTCAGGGCGCATTCTACCGCCGCCCGCTAGGAGCGGTCAACGAAGGGGCTCTGGCGCCGGCTGCGCGAACCTGGCAGGGAGATCGTCTGATTAGCGGGAGCCGCGCAAGCGCGGGTCCAGTATGTCACGCAGGGCGTCGCCAAGCATGTTGAAGCCGTACACCGCAACGAAGATAGCCAGCCCGGGGATCAGCATCAGGTATTCGTGGCCTACGCCGTAGTGGCGGCCCTCGTCCGCCAGCATGCGGCCCCAGGTGGGGAACGGGGCCTGGATGCCGAAGCCCAGGAAGCTGATAGTCGCCTCCGCCAGGACGGCGATGCCCAGGTTCAGCGTCGCCAGGATGATGACCACGGGCAGGATGTTGGGGAGCACGTACCGCAGCATGATGCGCGTGTCCGTCGCCCCCAGAGCCCGCGCCGCCTCTATGTAGACGTTCTCCCTGATGGACAGCACGGCGCCGCGGATGACTCGCGAGCCGTAGCCCGCGAAGATGATGCCCAGAGAGAAGATCACCACAGTGCTGCGGAAGAACGTATACCAGATCCAGTCGCCGTCCCTGGGTTGCAGCCCCACGTCCGGCCCGCGGCCGATGCCCAGGAAGCCGGTGCCGCCGGTGCCCAGGACGGCAACGAACGTCAGGAGAAGAAAGATCGCCGGCAGCGCCACCCATACATCCACCACCCGCTGCGCGACCATGTCCACCCAGCCGCCCAAATAGCCGCTCACACCCCCGATAACCAGGGAGATGACGGCGGCCAGGATGACCGTCCCCAACCCCACCAGGACTGTGACCTGGGTACCAAGGACTACGCGGCTGAAGAAGTCCCGCCCCAGGTGGTCCGTCCCGAACCAGTAGGTGCTGTTGGGGTCGGTCAACGAGTCGGCAAAGTGCGGCTCGTCATAGGGGAAGCGGACGATCCAGGGGGCGAACACGGCGACGACTACGGTCAGTATCAGGATCAACGCCCCGAACGCGCCCAGGGGCTTGCGCCGGATAAAGGTACCGATAGCCGCCAGCAACTGCCACCATAGGGGCGACGGCGCCCCTTCCAGCGGGATGGCGAGAACTTCTTCACGCGTTGCCATGGCTAGACCAATCTAAGCGTAGCGGATCCGCGGGTCCAGGAACGAGTAGGCGATATCCACCACGAAGTTCGTCACGACGATCAGGGAGGCGATGAGCAGGTTAATCGCCAGCACCGCCAGATACTCTCGCTGGAAGAGCCCATCAAGCAGCATCCGCCCAACGCCCGGCAGTCCGAAGATGCTCTCCAGAACAACGGAGCCGCTGATAAGAATGGGAATCTGCACACCAATGAGGCTGAGCACCGGAATGAAGGCGTTCTTGACGGCATGCCGCATTATCACCGTTCGCTCGCGGAGGCCCTTGGACCAGGCCGTCCTGATGTAGTCCTGGCGAAGCACCTCCAGCATCTGCCCGCGGGTGAGCCGCATCACGCCTCCCGCCAGAGCGAAGGCCAGTATGGTCGCCGGCGCCCACATCTGCTTCAAGTTGCCACCTAAGTTCTCCCACGGATCCTGGTAGATTAACGGCGGTAACAGCCAGTCCGCCCACCGCCCCACCAGCACGAAGAACATTACGCCCAGCCAGAAACCGGGCACGGCCAGCATGAAGATCGCCAAGCTGCGGAAAACATAATCGATCGGCGTGTCCTGCCGGATGGCGGATAGGACACCGATCGGTATAGCGATGATGAGCGATAGCACCAGCGCCATCCCTGCCAGCTGCAGGGTGACCGGCGCCCTCACCTCTAGCTCATGACCCACCGGCTTGCCGCCGCGGAAATAATCGCCGAAGTCGCCCCGGACGACGCCGCCCATCCACTCCCACCACTGGGGTAAGAACCCAAGTTCACTTAGGCCGAACAGCTCTTTGTCCAACCCCAGGTCTGCCTCTATCTTCTCTTTGGTCAGGTTGGCGTTGAACCCGCCCGATTCGGCGAGAATGATGTCAGCCGAGTTCCCCGGCAGCAGCTGGAGCAGGCCGCTGATGAGCAGGCTCACGCCCAGTATCGTGGGTACGATGAGCAGCGCCCGCCGAAAGATATACTGACGCATAGAAGGAGCCCTAAGCCACCTCCCCTCCTCCCGGTTTGCTCCTTACGCCTTGTCCAGCCAGAGGTTGACGGCGGTCTCTAGTCCGTAACCGTAGCCTCGGATAAGCTGGATGTTCTTGACCCAGGGCTGGAAGATGTAAGCGACAGATTCTCCCGTCCAGGGGATCAGGTACATGCTCTCCGCCATCATCCGCTGTACGTCCCGCACCAGCTCCACCCGCGTATCGAAGTCCGTCTCCGCCGCCTGCTGGCTCCACAGAGCCAGCAGCGCGCCGTCGCCCGCAGGCGAGCCATCGCCTTCGATCGGCAGCTGATCCGCAGGAACAGGATCCGAGCCCTCCACGTCGGCGGTTCGCCCCCAGTTGTGGCGGGCGCTGCCCGGGTGGAAGATGGTAGAGAAGATGTTGTGGGGGTCCATGGGGCTGCCCATAAGCGGTGCCAAGCCCAGCTCGTTATCTCCCATTACACCGTAGAAGCTGGTGCTGATGTAACCCCCGTACTCCTGGAGGTTAAGCTCCATGCGGAATCCGGCCTCGGCGGCGCTTGCGGCGAACGCCTCCATCTGGGCGCCGAAGCCAGGGCCGTAGGCGCTGGAGGAGGAGGCTGTCAGGTCCACGCCGTTGGGGAAGCCGGCCTCCGCCAGCAAGGCTTTGGCCCCCTCCACGTCGCGCTGATAGTACTTGGCGTTGTCACCAAAGGTGGCCGCGTCGTTGATCGGGTCCACGTAGAAGTCAGCGTACTGGACAACGTGGGTTAGCCCGCCGCCCGCTGCTCCCGGCTGGTCCAGGGCACCCAAAATTCCCTTGCGATCAATGGCCATCGAGAGCGCCTGCCGCACCCTCTTGTCGTTGAACGGTGGGCGGCCGAAGTTGAAGAAGGCACCACCCCAAACCTGCTCGGGGCCCGTGAAGAACTGGGCATCCGGCATCTCGCTCAGACCCCGGTCCCATAGCTCGGCCGACCATAGACTCGCGTCCAGGTTACCCGCCGCTAGGTTCTGCAGGATCGTCTCCGGATCGCCGACAAGGGAGTTTTCGATGACGTCGATGTAGGGCTTGGGTGCGTCGTAGTAGTTGGGGTTCTTCCGCCAGCGCATCACGACGTCCGGCTCCCAGCTGTCAAATATCCACGGGCCAGAGCCGATGGGCTTAGTGTTGGACAGCTCCTCACTGTCGATCACTTCCGAGGGGATGATCCAGGGCCCGCCGTCGTTGTTACCGAACAGAACCTGGAAGGCGGGGCCGAAGGGCTGCCTGAGGGTGATCTTCAGCGTCTTGTCGCCCGTGACCTCCACGCTCTCCACGGCGGTCAGCCAGTTACCCCGGTTAGGCGACTCTGTAGCAAAAAGGTCGAAAGCCAGCTTCACATCCTCGGCGGTTACCGGCCGGCCGTTGACCGGCGGCACGTCGTGGAAGTTCAGGTTATCGCGAATCTTAAAGTTGAATACCGTACCCGTGTCGTCTATCTCAGGCAGGCTCTCCGCCGCGTCGCCCTCTACGTTGCTGAAGTCAACGGGAATGCTGGGCACGCCGTTCACTTCCCCCGGCGTGGGCGGGATATTCTTAATGAGCCGGCTGTAGTGGTAGGCGGCAGGAATCTGGGCCAGGTAAGTCAACTGCCTCTGGGAGTCGAGAGTGGGCGGGTTGATCGTTGAGAGGCCCACCAGCGTCCCCTTAAGCGTGCCGCCCATCTTCGGCCCGGCATCGGTAGGTGACCCCGCCGGAGTAGCCGTGGCCCCCGAATCTCCGTCATCGCCGCAGCCAACGACTCCCGCGACCGCCAATCCGGCAGCGCTGATGCCTGTCGCCTGCAACAAGCGCCGGCGGCTCAGCCGTCTCCTCCAGAACCGAGTCCAGTAACGGCTTTCAGGAGCCATGGTCTCCTCCTCTCAGGACGATAACCGTTCGGCCTTCGTCTCCAAGGACGCCTGTGGAGGCAACTGTGTTACCCGCCAACTTGATACTTTTTATAGGTGCATACTCACTCAGTGTCAAGACCATGACAACCCATAACTGACGTTAATTTTTCGCGGATTGCGCTTCAATGCTAACGTCGAGCTGGTCGTAGCTGGGCCAACATCGCCAGACCCTTACGGGTGTCGCTGGCGACCCGCGCCGGGTCGGCGTTACTCACTCGATGCTTAAATAGCCAATATGTGAACTCGCGCAAGTCGCCCGGAGAGAGCTCGCCGCCGGAGAGTCCGCCCGCCTGACGGAACTTTTCTAACAGCTCCTGACGGGTGGCGCCGTAGATGCGGCTACAGACCTCCTCGTCTACGTGGCCGTTCTCCCCTACCTGGCACAGCCGCTCCTTGTGCACCTCCTGAGCGACGCCTAGCTGTAGCGCCTGCTCCACCTTAACTCCGTAGAAGAAGTTAAGGTGTGCGCGGTGCTTAGCGGGCCCCAGCAGCCGACGAAACTCCTCCTCAGACACCTCCATTGGAAAGCGTCCGTGCGTCAAGAGCGCCTCGCGCTCATCCTCGGGCGTCACGTCCGCCAGCGCCTTACACAGCCGCTCCGCCAGCAGCAGCCAATCGAACGCCTCGCCGCCGATCAAGTAGCAGTAGCGGCGGCCGTCCACCTCTTCTTCCGCCAGCGGCCACTGGCCCGCCCCCTCCAGAACCGCTGTGAACCAGTGGCGCTCACCGCTCTCCACTAACTCCCGCAGCCGGACGAGGAGATCGTCTACCTGCGGGTCACAGTCAGGGGAAGCTGCTCGACGGGGCATCGTTCCAACCTTAAATAGACTGGGCGCTCCCGCAACACTTCTTGTATTTGCGTCCGCTGCCACAGGGGCAGGGCTCGTTCCGGCCCACCTTGCGGCCGGTGGCCACCCCACCCGGGCGAGCCGTGGTGGCCGTGGCCGCTCCGCCCATCCGAACCGCCTGACCCGCCGCCGCGGCGCGAGCCTGTGCCGGCGTCGGCGTCTCCTTGGCTGGACCGCTCTCCTTCACCTGCCCGCTAGGAGGCTGCGGCGCCGCCTGCGGCATCAGCGTGGCGTGGAAGATACGCCGCACAACGTTTTGCCGGATATGGTCCGCCAACTGCTCCCACATATCGTGGGCCTCCCGCTTGAACTCCACCAGCGGGTCTCGACCCCCGTAGCCGGCCAGGCCTATGCCCTGGCGCATCTCGTCCAGCGCCGTTAGGTGGTACACCCACAGCCGGTCGATGGTGCCCAGCATCACCAGCCGCTCCAGGGTCCGCGCCTTCTCCTCACCCAGCTCCTTCTCCTTCGCCTCGTAAGCCTCGCTGACGAAGGTCTGCACCTCCTCCATCATCTCCTCTTGACCCATCTCAGAGAAATGGCGCTCCGTGAAGTGGGCGGGCAGCGGTACGATCGTGCCCAGCTCGGCCAGGAGTGCACCCATATCCCACTCCTCCGCCCGCTCACCGGCAGCGAACGTCGCGAACGCCGACTCTACCTCCTCCTTGACCATGTCGGCCACGTTGGCTCGGATGTCCGCGCCCTCCAGGATCTTACGACGCTCAGCGTAGATCAGCGCGCGCTGGCGGTTCATCACATCGTCGTACTGGACAACGTGCTTGCGGATATCGAAGTTGTAGCCCTCAACCTTGGTCTGGGCCTGCTCTATGGCACTGGAGAGCATACCGCTCACAAGAGGCGTGTCCTCATCCATGCCCATGTGTCCTAGAAAAGTGGCAACCCGGTCAGGCACAAACCGGCGCATCACCTCGTCATCAAACGAGACGAAGAAGCATGAGCTGCCGGGGTCGCCCTGACGCCCGGCGCGCCCACGGAGCTGGTTATCGATGCGCCTGGCCTCGTGGCGTTCCGTACCTACAATATGGAGCCCGCCGGCCTCCACCACCTTGTCGTGATCCGCCTGCCACCGCTCACGCGCCTCGTCACGGATCTTCCTCGCCTCCTCAGTGGACACGGCCACCAGGTCGACGTTGCGTCTTCGCGCCAGCTCCTCCGCAATCTGCTCCGGGTTGCCGCCGAGGACAATGTCAGTGCCGCGGCCCGCCATGTTGGTGGCGATAGTAACGGCGCCGTAGCGACCGGCCTGGGAGATGATTGTGGCCTCACGCTCGTGGTGCTTGGCGTTGAGGACCTGAGGCTCCTTGAGGGAACAGACCTTGTGATACTCCCCGCACTCCTTCATCTCACATTTCGACTGGCGTTTGAGGATCTCCGCCAGCTTCTCAGAGTTCTCGATGGACACAGTGCCTACGAGAGTAGGACGCCCCTCGGCGTGCATCTGTGATATCTCCTCCACCACGGCCCGGTATTTCCCGTCATCTGACCGAAAGATGATGTCCGACTGGTCCTCACGGACCATGGGCCGGTGAGTGTCGACGACGAGCACGTCCAGACCGTAGATCGTGTGGAACTCCTCTCGCTCAGTCCAGGCCGTGCCGGTCATGCCGGCGAGCTTCTCGTACAGCCGGAAGTAGTTCTGGAGAGTGATGGTAGCGTAGGTTATGCTCTCCCGCTGGATGCGCACACCCTCCTGCGCCTCCACCGCCTGGTGCAGCCCGTCCGACCAGCGGCGCCCCTGCATCAGACGCCCGGTGAACTCGTCCACAATGATCACTTCGCCGTCCTTCACCACGTAGTGATGGTCCCGCTGGTAGAGGAGTTGAGCGCGTAGGGCCGCGTCCAGGAAGCGGGTGAGGCGGAAGTTCGCCGGATCGTAGAGGTTGCGGATACCCAGAGCCTTCTCAACCTTTGAGGCGCCGTCATCGGTTAACGAGACGCTTCGGTGCTTGACGTCCACAACGTAGTCCGTCTCCGGCGAGAGCCGCGGCACGATCTTGGAGAAGGTGCGATATATCTCCTCCGTCTCCTCCGCCGGGCCGCTGATGATCAACGGCGTGCGCGCCTCGTCCACAAGGATGTTGTCCACCTCGTCCACTATGGCGTAGTGCTGCGGCGTGTCAGGGCGCTGGGCGGTCCTGGACAGGTCAACCACCATGTTGTCACGCAGGTAATCGAACCCGAACTCGTTGTTGGTTCCATAAGTGATATCCGCCCTGTAGGCCTCCCGCCTAGGGACAGGAGCGAGGTAGCGCAGGCTGGGGTTATCCAGATTGGCGTCCGGATCGAACAGGTAGGCGGAGTCGTGCTGGAGCACCCCCACGCTGAGGCCCAACGAGTGGTATATGGGCCCCATCCACTGCGCGTCACGCTTGGCCAGGTAATCGTTCACCGTGATCAGATGAGCGCCCTGGCCTTCCAGCGCATTGAGGTACAGGGGCAGCGTGGCTGCCAACGTCTTCCCCTCGCCAGTCTTCATCTCAGAGATCTTGCCCTTATGAAGGACGATACCGCCCAGTATCTGCACGTCGAAGTGGCGCAGGCCGATGCGCCTCTCTGAGACCTCCCGCACCAGGGCAAACGCCTCCGGCAGAATATCGTCCGGCGTCTCGTCCTCGCTGAGGCGGCCGCGGAACTCGTCGGTCTTCGCCCGCATGTCGGCGTCAGAGAGATCGGCCATCTCCTCCGCCCACTCGTTAACATCCTCGGCGATCGGCCGAAGCTTGCGCAGCTCCTTCTCGTTGTAGTCGCCGCCGAGGGCCCTCTTAATCGCGCCTAAGACCATTTTTCTATCTGCACACCTTCCAGCTCTATCTGTACGACGTGCCCGTAAAGGGCATCGTTTCAATCATAGCAGCTTCGGTGCAGTGGAGAGGGCAGTGTGTGGCCGCCTACTATTCGTCGAACAGGGCGCCCACGGACTGGCCGGTGTGGATGCGCCGGATCGCCTCCCCCAGCAGAGGAGCCACGGAGATTATCTTGAACTTCGGCAGCCGCTTCTCCGGCGATAGTGGGATCGTGTCCGTGAACACCAGCTCCTTGATGGGCGATTTCTCCAGCCGCTCCACGGCCGGTCCGGACAGGATAGGGTGCGTGGCGGCAGCGTAGACCTCCTTCGCACCGTTACGCAGCACCATCTCCGCCGTGGCAACCAGAGTGGCGGCAGTGTCCACCTCATCGTCGACTATCAGGGCGTTCCTGCCCTTCACCTCACCGATGATGCTCACCGCCTCCACCTTCTCCTGGTTGCCGATTCGCTTCTTTTCGACTATGGCGATAGGCGCGCCGAGCCGATCAGCCATGTGGCCTGCCCTCTTAGCGTCTCCTACATCAGTGGCCACCACGGTGAGATCTCTGAGTTTCTTGTCGCGGAAGTGGTTGGCCAGCAAGGAGAGCGCGGTTAACTCGTCCACCGGGATGTTGAAGAAGCCCTGCACCTGGCCGGCGTGGAGATCGACCGTCAGCAGACGGTCCGCCCCCGCCGTTTCGATAAAGTTGGCGATCAGGCGGGCGGTGATCGGTACCCGTGGCTGGTCTTTCTTATCGCTGCGGCCATAGCCGTAGTAAGGGACCACCGCTGTGATGCGGCCCGCGGAGGCCCGCTTTGCGGCGTCTATCATGATGAACAGCTCCATCAGCCGCGTGTTCACTGGAAAGGCGATTGGCTGGACCAGAAAAACGTCGCGGGCGCGGATGTTCTCCAGAAAACGGACGAAGATGTTCTCGTTGCTGAACTCGAACACCTCGCACTGGCCTAAGGACTTCTCCAGGTACTCACAGATACTGCCAGCCAACGCCGGGTGGGCGTTGCCCGTGAACACCTTTAGCTCTTGATAAAGAGGTGTTTCTATCACCGATGCGAGTGTAAGCGCTTCCGCGGCCCGTGACAACCGCTTCCCCAGCCCCGATTGACCCTCAAGATGCGCTCAGATACTCTAAAGGATACACGCACCTGTTCTCGCCGGTCGCATCCTGGAGCCCTTTAGCCCTATCTGACGTGACACCTAAGGCATTACTCGCTCTTCTGTCGCTGGGCGCCATCTGGGGCGCCTCGTTCCTGTTCATCAAGGTGATCGTGGATGAGACGTCGTCCCTGGAGGTGGCAGAGGGACGCATGTTCTTCGGCGCTCTGGCCGTTGGCGTGGTGATCGCGATACGAAAGATGCCCCTTAGCCGTCCACCCGCCCTCTGGCTCAAGGTAGCGGTTTGGGCGCTAGTTGGCATAGTGGTCCCGTTCATCCTCATCGCCTGGGCGGAGGAGCATATCGACAGCGGCACCGCATCCGTCCTGAACTCCAGCATGCCGCTGTTCACGGTGCTGTTCGCCGCCATTTTCCTCATCGAAGAGCGGCTCACGCCGGCCCGCGTAGCCGGCCTCGGCATCGGCTTCGTGGGAGTCATCGTCCTCACCGGCGGCGACGTCTACGACCTCCGCGATTCCACCGTTCTGGGCCAGCTGGCGGTGGTGGTCGCGGCCGCTTGCTACGGCGCCGGCGCCGTCTACGCCCGCAGTCTGCTCAAGGAGGAGGACCCTGTAAGCCTGACTGGCGGCCAGCTTGTGCTGGGAACCGTGATGGTGCTGCCGCTCATGCTGGCAGTACGGGGCACGCCGGACTACTCGCTGAGCGTGGAGGCCTGGCTCTCCCTCCTGGCCCTCGGCGTGTTGGGGACCGGGATAGCCATCATCATCTATCTGTGGCTGGTGGACAACGTCGGCAGCGTCCGCAGCTCACTGGTAACCTACATCATCCCCATTATAGGGTTGTTTCTGGGCTGGGCCGTGCTGGACGAATCGATAGGCATAAACACAGTCCTGGGCTGCGCCCTCATCATCGCCGGCGTCGCCGCCGTCATGCGCGGTCAGGCGCCGTCCAGCCAGCGGTTACCGGTAGCCGCCGACGCGACCGCTGCGGATTGAGCCGGACCGGGTGGATTTTCAACGTTGACATCCCTCCAGGCCGGTGCTACACTAGCTATTCGATGGCCGGTTTGTGTCCCCCATCATTCGCATCCCCATTTGATCTACGTCGATAGGTATCGTCTGCCTTCTGCTCGCAAGAGACTTGCCTAATTTCCTTTTGAGGAGTGCTTCCGCATGATCATAAACAGGGGCTTCTTCGAGACCCAGTTCGGTGTGCCCTCCCTTAGCAAGTCCTACTCCCGCATTCCAGATGTGGCCACCCTGCCCCATCTTATCCGCATCCAGCTCGACTCATACAAGACCTTTAGATCCGAAGGCCTGCGCGATCTTCTGAAGGATATCTCCCCCATTCAGGACTTCACCGGTAACCGGTTGGAGATGCGCTTCACCGACTACAGCTTTGGAGAACCCAAGTACAACGAGGCCGAGTGCCGCGAGCGTGACGCCACCTATGCCGCCCCACTGAGAGTGAACGTGCAACTCCTGGTCAAAGAGACCGGCGAGGTCAAAGAGCAAGAGATATTCATGGGTGACTTCCCGCTCATGACAGAACAAGGGACGTTCATCATCAACGGAGCTGAGCGCGTCGTCGTCTCCCAGCTAGTGCGCTCCCCCGGCGTCTACCTGACCCTGGAACGTGACGCCACCAGCGGCCGCGACCTCTGCTACGCAAAGCTCATCCCAAACCGCGGCGCCTGGCTGGAGTTTGAGACCTCCAACAAGAACATCGTCTCCGTCAAAGTAGACCGCAAGCGCAAGATCCCCATCACCACACTGCTCCGTGCCATCGACGAGCCTGAGCTTCTGCCCAAACACCCC
This sequence comes from Chloroflexota bacterium, assembly GCA_022564695.1. Classification (GTDB taxonomy): domain Bacteria; phylum Chloroflexota; class Dehalococcoidia; order SM23-28-2; family RBG-16-64-32; genus JADFNQ01. The sequence goes on from JADFKX010000001.1 coordinate 24,574, forward strand.
AGCCACGCCGCCCTCAACGAACTGCAAGACAAGATCGAGAAAGCGAAGACTGAGCGCGAGGCCGAGAACCTGCGGCAAGAGCTGCTAAAGAGCCTGGGCACCAACGAACGCATCCTGGCGATGTTCGAAAAGGTGGACAACGACCCGGATCACCACTACATCCAGTCCACGCTGGATCGTGATCCCGCCTGTGAGAACAAGGGAGAGGCCCTCCTGGAGTTCTACCGAAGGCTTCGCCCGGGCGACCCACCCACGATCGAGAACGCCCGCGGACTCATCACCTCCCTATTCTTCAATCCGCGCCGCTACGACCTGGGCAAGGTCGGGCGCTACAAAGTGAACAAACGCCTCACCCACAACCTCTCCCTCCAGGAGCGTGTCCTCGTGCCCGATGACCTCATCGCCATCGTGCGAGAGATCATCCAACTCAACAACGGCCGCGGCAGACCGGACGACATTGACCACCTTGGAAACCGGCGCGTGCGCACCGTCGGGGAGCTCATCCAGAACCAGTTCCGCATCGGCCTACTCCGCATGGAGCGGGTCATCCGCGAACGCATGACTATCACCGACCCAAACGAGACCGCGCCCAGCCAGCTCATCAACATCCGCCCCGTGGTGGCCTCAATCAAGGAATTCTTCGGCGGCTCCCAACTCTCCCAGTTTATGGACCAGACCAACCCCCTGGCCGAACTCACCCATAAGCGCCGCCTGTCCGCCCTAGGCCCCGGCGGCCTCTCCCGTGACCGCGCCGGCTTCGATGTCCGCGACGTGCACTTCAGTCACTACGGCCGTATCTGTCCAATCGAGACTCCTGAAGGCCCCAACATCGGCCTCATCGGCAGCCTCGCCACCTTCGGACGCATCAACCAGTACGGCTTCATCGAGACCCCCTACCGCAAGGTCGTCCGTGAACTGCCGACGGACTCGTCGGAGCTGGTCGGGCGCGTATTGACTGAGAGCTTCCGTGACTCCAAAGACAAGGTCATGTTGAGGGCCGGATCTCACATAACGGAGGACGCCGCCAAGCGGATCGCCCGCTTCAGCAAGGCCACCGTGAAGGTCAAGCCTTTCGTCTCATCCGAGGTCGTCTACCTGTCAGCGGATGAGGAGGAGATCTATGTGGTCGCCCAGGCCAACTGCCCGGTGGACGACCAGGGCCACTTCCTCGCGGATCGTGTTGAGGCTCGATACCAGGGTAAGTTCGAAATGGCCTCCGCGGACCAGGTAGACTATCTGGACCTATCGCCTAAGCAGATCGTCTCAGTGGCTGCCGCGCTCATACCTTTCCTGGAGCATGATGACGCTAACCGCGCCCTGATGGGCGCCAACATGCAACGTCAGGCCGTGCCATTGGTGAGGCCGGAGATGCCGTTGATCTGCACCGGCATGGAGAAGCAAACCGCCATGGACTCAGGACAGGTTCTCTTTGCAGAGGGCAAAGGGATGGTCACTGCTGTCACCGGCGGCTCCATCAGCGTCAACTACGATACCGGAGTGGAGAAGACCTACAACCTCCAGAAGTTCCTCCGCTCCAACCAGGGTACCTGCATCAACCACCGCGCCATTGTGAAACGCGGCCAGCGAGTGTCTGCGGGCGACCCTCTCGCGGATAGCTCCTCCACAGACTCGGGCGAACTCGCCCTGGGCCAGACCCTCCTCTGCGCCTTCATGAGCTGGGAAGGGTACAACTACGAGGACGCCATCGTCATCTCCGAAGCGGTATCGTGCGAAGATAAGTTTACCTCCATCCACATGGAGAAGCACGAGGTGGAGGCGCGCGACACCAAGCTCGGCCCCGAGGAGATCACTCGGGACATCCCAAACGTGGGCGAGGAGAGCCTAAGAAACCTGGACGAATTCGGCATCATCCGCGTGGGCGCCGAGGTGCAGTCCGGAGATATCTTGGTGGGCAAGATCACCCCCAAGGGAGAGACGGAACTCACCGCCGAGGAGAAGCTCCTGCGCGCCATCTTCGGCGAGAAGGCGCGCGAGGTGAAAGACACCTCTCTGCGCGTGCCCCACGGTGAGCGCGGCAAAGTCGTTGACTCTCGCCTCTTCGCCCGGCCGGACAACGACCACGGAGAGCCAGGCCACCAGTGCAGCTGGCCTACTTACGCCACCATCACCGACGAGCTTTCGCCCGGCGTTCAGGCCATGGTTAGGATAGCCATCGCTCAGCGACGCAAGATTGCGGAGGGCGATAAGATGGCGGGCCGCCACGGCAACAAGGGCGTCATCGCCCGCATCCTGCCGATAGAGGACATGCCTCACCTACCTGATGGCACCCCCGTGGACATCATCCTCAACCCAATCGGTGTTCCCAGCCGAATGAACATCGGCCAGGTGTTGGAGACACACCTTGGCTGGGCCGCACGCCGCCTCGGCTTTCGAGCGGTCTCACCCGTGTTCGACGGCGGCAACCCAGCCACTATCGAAGACGCCCTTAGCCGCACCTGGCTTTGTGAGCAGGCGGACGCGATCCTACCCGCGCCCAACGGCCACAGCCACGACGGCATCGGCGAGAACGTGGACGCTGAAAAGGTCAACGCCTGGCTCAAAAAGAAGGGCTATGACCCCTCAGCGGTGTTTGATGAGAACCGTCTGGGCGAAGCCAAACGCGCCGCCCTGGAGCTCTGGCTGGAGCAACAGGGTGAGAAGAGAGTACGCAAGAAGTCCATGCGCAATCTGGATCTGCGCGCCGATAAACTGCCGTTTGAGAAGGGCTCATCCGCGCCGTCCTACGGCAAGCAAGTGCTCATCGACGGCCGCACCGGCGAAGCGTTCGACCAGCCGATAACGGTCGGCTACATCTACATGATGAAGCTGGTTCACCTGGTGGAAGACAAGATACATGCCCGCTCCACCGGCCCCTACTCGCTCATCACCCAGCAGCCGCTGGGCGGCAAGGCCCAGTTCGGCGGACAGCGCTTCGGCGAGATGGAGGTCTGGGCGCTGGAGGCCTACGGCGTCGCCCACATCCTCCAGGAGTTGCTAACCGTCAAATCGGACGACGTAGTAGGGCGTGTCAAGACCTACGAGGCGATCGTTAAGGGCGAAGACATCCAGGAACCCGGCGTGCCGGAGTCGTTCAAGGTGCTTGTAAAGGAACTCCAGAGCCTGGGGCTTGCCGTAGAGGTGCTTAACGAAGAAGAAGAACGAGTCACGCTGACGGAGACCTCCACTGCCGAGATCCCCGAGCTAGGCATCGACATGAGCGGATTCGAGAAGGGGGAGGAATTCCTTGGCTCTAGAAGTTAACGACTTCAATGCACTACGCATATCCACAGCGTCCCCGGAGCAGGTCCGCTCCTGGTCTTACGGCGAAGTCACAAAACCGGAGACGATCAACTACCGCACACTGAAACCGGAGAAGGACGGCCTGTTCTGTGAGAAGATCTTTGGGCCCACCAAAGACTTCGAATGTTACTGTGGCAAGTACAAGCGCGTCCGCTACAAAGGCATCGTCTGCGACAAGTGCGGCGTAGAGGTAACACGCACCAAAGTACGGCGTGAGCGCATGGGCCACATTGAGCTCGCCTCGCCGGTGGCCCACATCTGGTTCGTGAAGGGTACGCCTAGCCGCATCGGCCTCCTGCTGGACATCTCACCTCGCAACCTGGAGCGCGTCCTCTACTTCGCCCAGTTCATCGTCATCTCCGTGAACGAGGCCGCCCGCGACAAGGCGCTGGAGGCGCTGCGCCAGGAGATGGACCAGATCGCTGATGCAAAGGATCAGGAGTACGCGGAGCGCATCTCCGTCGTTGAGAACGCAGCCGCTGACACCATCGCCAAACTGGAGGGCGGACGTGAGGAGAAACTCGCCACCCTAGACGCAGAGTACGAGAAGAAGTCCGCAACCGTGCAGCAGAAGGCGGATGCCCTTGAACAGGACATCGCCAGGATGGAAGACAAGCCTTCCACAAAGAAGCTGGCGCTGGACGCGGACTTCATCATAACTGAGCGGTACGACCCAGTGCCCAAGAACGCGTCCCGCCGGCTCCAATCTGAACTCAAGAAGCGCTTGAAAGTGATTGATAGAGAGCAGACCAAGAAGCGGCGGGAGTTGGAGAAGGCGCTGGTGGCGGAGATCAGCCGGCAACGTGAAGCGGCCACGGCTGAGCTCGAGCCTCTTCGCAAGGCGATCATGGCGGAGAAGAAGACCGCCCAAGAGGAGTGTCAGGAGCTCATCGAAACTTTAGAGGATATCAAAGACCCGATCCGAGACGACCAGTGCACCCTGCTCCTTGAGCAGAAGCTGCGCGAGATATCTGACCGCTACCCAGACATGCTGGAGACCGGCATGGGCGCTGAGGCCGTGATGAAAATCCTCAGCCGCCTTGACCTGGGAGCGCTGGCCGCAAAGCTGCGTGGAGAGATCCAGAACTTCAGCGGCCAGCGTCGCAAGAAGGCCACCAAGCGGCTGCGCGTGCTGGAGGCGTTCCGCAAGAGCGGCACCAAGCCTGACTGGATGGTCCTTGGCATCCTGCCTGTCCTCCCCCCGGACCTGCGGCCCATGGTCCAGCTGGACGGCGGCCGCTTCGCCACAAGCGACCTCAACGACCTCTACCGTCGCGTCATCAACCGCAACAACCGGCTGAAGCGGCTCCTGGAGCTAGGAGCACCGGAGATCATCATCCGCAATGAGAAGAGAATGCTCCAAGAGGCCGTAGACTCCCTCATTGATAACGGCCGCCGCGGCCGCGCCGTCTCCACGGCCGGCAACCACAAGCTGAAATCCCTCTCTGACATGCTGAAGGGCAAGCAGGGCCGCTTCCGCCAGAACCTGCTGGGAAAGCGAGTAGACTACTCCGGCCGCTCCGTCATCATCGTGGGGCCGGAATTGGAGTTGCACCAGTGCGGCCTTCCCAAGCGAATGGCCCTGGAGCTGTTCAAGCCGTTCGTGATGCACGCTCTCGTCGCCCGCGGCCTGGCGCACAACATCAAGTCCGCCAAGCGCATTGTGGAGCGCGCCCGCCCGGAAGTGTGGGACATCCTGGACGACGTCGTCAAGGACCGCCCCGTGCTCCTCAACCGCGCCCCCACACTGCACCGTCTGGGCATCCAGGCCTTCGAGCCGGTGCTCATCGATGGTAGCGCTATCCAGATTCACCCCCTCGTCTGCACCGCCTTCAACGCAGACTTCGACGGCGACCAGATGGCCGTACACATACCCCTCTCCCGCGCCTCCGTAGCCGAGGCTCGCCAGATTATGCTCTCCACCAAGAACCTGCTCCTCCCCTCCAACGGAGAGCCGGTCGTGGCGCCCACCCTGGACATCGTCTTCGGCTGCTACTACCTCACTGACATAAGGGATGGCGCCCAGGGTGAGTTCAAATCAGACAACGGAACCACCTTCCAGGGTATATACGGCAACTTCGACGAGGCGAAGATAGCCTACGATACGGGACACTTGGACCTTCGCGCCCGCATCCGCGTTCGCGACGCCCGAACGGACGGAAAACTCATCGAAACCACCGTGGGGCGCATCATCTTCAACGAGGTGCTCCCAGAGGAGATGGGCTACCGCAACCACATCATGGACAAGAAGGCCCTCAAAGACCTGGTGTTAGAGGCCACAATCCAGTTAGACAGCGATCGCACCGCCCAGATGGTAGACCGTATGAAGCGCACCGGCTTCCAGTACGCCACCAAGTCCGGCATCACCATCGCCATGAACGACCTCAAAGTGCCGGAGAAGAAAGAGGAGCTGCTCGCCAAAGCCGACCAATTGATCGACGAGATTGAGGAGCAGCTCAACCTGGGGCTCATAACTGAAGAGGAACGCTACAGTCAGGCCGTCTCCATCTGGCGTGACACCACGGACCAGATGCAGAAACTTATTCAGGAGAACCTGAACCAGTACGGCGGCGTCTACCTTATGGCCATTAGCGGCGCCAAGGGTAACATCAGCCAGATCTCGCAGATGGCAGGCATGCGTGGCCTCATGGTTGACCCCTCCGGCCGCATCATAGACCTGCCAATTCGGTCCTCCTTCCGCGAAGGGCTGACCGTGATGGAATACTTCATCTCTACCCACGGCGCCCGCAAGGGTCTGGCCGACACCGCCCTGCGCACAGCAGACAGCGGCTACCTCACCCGGCGTCTCATCGATGTCGCCCAGGACGTGATCATCCTTGAGGAGGACTGCGGCACCACCGCCGGCCTCTGGATAGGCGAGCCGCTGGAGAAGGGGCTCTTCGAATCACTCCAGGAGCGTATCGTCGGCCGCTGGGCTGCCGCCGACCTCGCTCATCCCAAGACCGGCGAACTCCTTATCGAACGGAACAACGAGATCACGGGAGAGATCGCCGACCGCATCGCGGAGGCCGGCATCAACCGCGTCTACTTGCGGTCAGCCCTGACCTGCGCGGCCCATCGGGGCATCTGCGCCCCCTGCTACGGCCTTGATCTGGCCCAAAACAAGCTGGTGGCACAGGGAGGAGCGGTTGGGATCATCGCCGCCCAGAGCATCGGTGAACCCGGCACACAGCTCACCATGCGTACCTTCCACACCGGCGGCGTGGCCGGAATCGACATCACCTCCGGACTTCCCCGCGTCGAAGAGCTGTTCGAGGCCCGCGTACCCAAGGGCACCGCCATCGTCTCCGAAATTGACGGCCTGGCTGAGATCACCACCGAAGGCGAAACCCGTCACATCAAGGTGGTGAGCGCCGAGATGTACCGCGATGACTACACCCTGCCTGAAGGCGCCAAGATGCTCGTGAAGAGCGGCGCAGAAGTAGAGCAGGGAACAGTGCTCGCCGAAGTGCCACAACCGAAGCCGAAATCGAAGTCCAAATCGAAGAAGAAGGATGAGGAACAAGCGCTGGACCCGCCGGAGGAGATCCTCGCCCGCACCGGCGGCAAGGTAGCCTTCACGGGCAAGAGAAAGGTAAAGGCGCTCTCCGTCACCTTTGAAGAGCGGGACGAGCGCGAATACTCGGTGCCGCCCACTGCCCGCCTTCGCGTGCAAAACGGCGCCCAGATCCACGCCGGCCAGGCCCTTACCGATGGCCCTCTCAACCCGCAAGACATCCTGCGCATTCAGGGGCCCGCCGCCGCCCAGATGTACCTCGTGGAGGAAGTGCAGAAAGTCTACCGCGCCCAGGGCGTTACCATCAACGACAAGCACATAGAGGTGATCGTGCGCCAGATGCTGCGCCGCGTCATCGTCGACTCCCCCGGCGACTCCGAACTCCTGCCGGGGGAGCTAGTGGACCGCTTCCGGTTTGAGGAAGTCAACGCCAAAGCGCTTGCAGAGGGAGGCGAGCCCGCAACCGCTCAGCCCGTGCTCCTCGGCGTGACCAAGGCCTCGCTCAACACGGACAGCTTCCTGGCCGCAGCCTCCTTCCAGGAGACGGCCCGCGTCCTCACCGAGGCTGCGATCAAGGGTTCGGTGGATCACCTCCTGGGCCTAAAAGAGAACGTTATCATCGGCAAGCTCATCCCGGCTCGCGCCTCCATCGTTGTTCAGCTGCCCCCCCAGCCCATCCTGCTCCGTTTGCCGCCGGAACTCAGGGACGGCGACAGAGAAGCGTCCTCTCCTCCCAGCCTGCTGAAGGAGATGGAGGCGCTGGCTGAGGGCGCCGAGGGGAAGAAACAGGGAGAGCAGTCAGACAAAGCCGATCTCCCAAAGGAGGGAGACCCGGTTAGCGTGCCGACTAGCGAGCCCAAAACTCAGGAGTAGACAACCCGTCACGGACCGACTGGCTAAGCCCCCGGAGCGTATCTCTAGGCCCCGGTGACGAATACGAACAGGTAGGTGTCCTCCTGAGCAGCGACATCTCCGGCTTCAGCCCACGCGCCGTGCTCTTCATGTCCGATGAGACGGAGGCCACCGACGCCGAGAGGCTGGCAGCAACCGTGGCCGAGCCGGTGGATGTCATCGTCTACGAAGGGGACGCCGCCCATGGGGTGCAGCTCCTTGCCAACCCCCGGGCGAAGCTGGCCATCCGCGATTGGCTGGCCGCGAACCTAGCCCTCGAAGAATAGTCCCCATGCAACCGCCCGGCTATCGCCACCGAAACAGCGGCGCGGAGAACGTCTCGCGAAGAGCATACCTTCGTAACCTTTCCACACAGTGCGCGTTGACATGTATGAGGCTACCTGCTAGCTTCAAGACAATCTAATACTGAAATCCGCGCCTAATCCCTGCCTCTGGCGGGGAGCGGGGGAACCACCCGCAGATGCGGGCTCCGGGGTGAATCTCGTCAAAAGCGAGTAGGCCAACTCCTTCGGCCGAACCCGTCAGCTAACCTCGCAGGCGTAGAAGGAGAGGCTAGGTTCAAACCACTTTGAGGGGCGTGAGGCTAGGTCTCCCGCCCCTCTCGTCGTCCTCATACCCATGGCTACGCGGGAAGGCGTCCGCATTATGACTCGACGCGAAGACGAGTCTGCCCCACCAGCGAGGCTCGGTTTCGTCTGGCGGCTGGAGTATACTCTCCTGATCGGCGTCGCCCTGCTGATGACCGCCTTCGCCATCGCCTTCTTCTATTTCGGCGCTGACACAAGCAACCTCAAGTCCTGGGGCTACGCCGGTATCTTCCTCATCAACGTGGTGGGCAGCGCCTCCATCCTCCTGCCCTCGCCGGCCGTGGCCAGCGTCGTTGGCGGCGGCGCTCTGCTCGACGATCTCCTCGGGGTGCCCGCCTTCATCTGGGTGGGCCTCGTCGCCGGCACGGGCGAGGCGCTCGGCGAGTTCACCGGCTACGCCGCTGGCTACGGCGGCCGCATCATCTTTGAGAACCGGCCGGAGTATGCGCGTGTCCAAAGATGGATGGAGCGCCGCGGCACGTTAACCATGTTTCTGCTCTCCATCTTTCCCAACCCGCTGTTCGATCTGGCCGGCGTGGCAGCGGGAGCTGTCAGGATGCCGATCCGGCGCTTCTTTCCGGCCGTACTAGCCGGAAAGATCATCAAGGATACCTACCTGGCCGCTATCGGTGGCGTGGGCGCTTCCATCCTTACCCATCTCGTCTAGCAAACTGCTAACTTTGACAGCCAATTTTGGCACGCAGTATACTCCAGCCAGGTTGAGCCACGCCGATGGCCAGCGCTGGTCCAAAGCTGTCTTAACTGAGGAGAGGACTCCCATTGAGGCGTGTCCCTCCGCCCAGGTGGGGTGGGGAGCAATTATCGGATGACCGAAAACCTGACCGTCGTAGTCCGCGTCCTGGGCGCGATCTTCTTCGGTTTCCTCGGCTTGTACTCCGGCCTGGCTCTGGCCGAGGGTGATAGCGGACTGACACGCGTCCTGTTCTTGGTGGCAACGCCCGTGGGTTTCATTCTTTTCGGTACGTTGGTAACTCCCTTCATCATCATGTCCCCCCTCCAGAGGCTCCAAGAGTGGTCCAACACCATCCCGCCCCTGCAACTTGTTCTGGGCGCAATCGGCCTGTTTGCCGGGTTCCTGCTGGGCGCCTTGTCCACCCCCTTCCTTATCACCCTGCCGGGCGTCGGCGCCTGGGTTGCGCCTTTCGTCGTGAGCTTCCTATTCGGGCTGATCGGCGTTGTCGTTATGATCGGCCGCGAAGAGGAGTTAGCCGGCTTCCTCTCCCGCTACCTGCCGGGCGCAGCCAAATCCAACAACGGACGCCCCCGTGAGATCATCGTCGACACCAGCGTCATCATCGACGGACGCATCGCCGACGTGGCGATGACCGGCTTCCTCCAGGGCACCCTTATCGTCCCCCGCTTCATCCTTGATGAGCTCCGCCACGTTGCCGATTCGCAGGAGACCCTGCGACGCAACCGCGGCCGCCGCGGGCTGGATATGCTCAACCGGCTCCAGAAGGAGGCGCCTATCCCCGTACTGGTCAGCGAAGAGGACTTCCCTGACGCCCGCGACGCGGACGCCAAGCTCATCCGGCTGGCCATCAAACTCAAGGCGCCAATCCTCACCAATGACTTCAACCTGAACCGCATCGCCGAACTGGAGGACGTCAAGGTGCTGAACATCAACGACCTGGCCAACGCTGTTAAGGTCGTCATCCTACCCGGCGAGGAGATGGCCGTGCACATCATCCAGGAGGGGAAAGAGGCAGGCCAGGGCGTCGGCTTCCTAGACGACGGCACTATGGTCGTCGTCGAAGGCGGCCGCCGCTATCTCAACGAGAAGATTGACGTCATAGTCACCCGCATCCTACAGACCGTAGCTGGGAGGATGATCTTCGCCCAGCCCAAGGGCGCCGCCTAGGCCTATCGTGAGCGCTCTCTCATCCGCAAGCGCCATCGTCGTTGCCGCCGGCAGCAGCGCCCGCATGCGTGGCGCCGATAAGCTGTTCGCCCCACTGGCCGGACGCCCCCTCCTGGCCCACGTCTTGTCCCGCTTCCAGGAGTCGCCTGCCGTGAACCGTATCGCGCTCGTCCTCTCGTCCGAGAATCTTGAACGGGGCCGTGATCTGGCGGCCGAGTACGGCATGACCAAGATCTCCCCCATCTGCCTGGGCGGGCCCCGCCGCCAGGACTCCGTCCGCCTGGGACTAGAGGCCCTTGGCGAATGCGATTGGGTGCTCGTGCATGACGGCGCCCGTCTACTCGTCAACCCGCTCATATCGGAAGGGCTGGAGGCGGCGCAAGAGACCGGCGCCGCCGTCCCCGCCGTGCCCATCACCGACACCGTCAAGTCGGCCGGCCCGGACGGGACCGTGGAACGCACGCTGGACCGCAGCCGCCTCTGGGCCGCCCAGACCCCGCAGGTCTTTCGCTATGATCTCCTGCTCCGCGCCCACCGGGAGATCACCGCCGATGTGACGGACGACGCCGCCATGCTGGAGGCGCTGGGCCTGCCGGTCAAGCTATACTTGGGCTCACCCTTGAACATCAAGGTGACCAACCTGGAAGACCTCCGCACGGCGGAAGCGCTACTGGAGGGCGCGACAAGCCCATGAGCCATCACCCCTAACCTATCGCAGATCGACATGCGTATCGGCATCGGCTATGATATACACCGCTTCCAGGAGGGGAGACCCCTCGTCCTGGGAGGCCTGACGCTGCCCGGGGAGACCGGCCTCGGCGGCCACAGTGACGCCGATGTTCTCCTCCACGCCGTGATCGACGCTCTCCTGGGCGCCGCTGGTCTGGGTGACATCGGCCAGCGCTATCCGCCGGACGACCCCGCTTGGGCGGGCGCCGACAGCCGCCTCCTCCTGATCGAGGTTAAAGCCGCGGTGGAGGAGGCCGGATACCGTCCGGAGAACGTGGACGCCACGGTCATCGCCGAGCGGCCCAAGCTTGGCCCGCACCTGTCGCAGATGCGACAGGTGATTGGCGAAGCGCTGGGGCTGGACGCGGGCCGAGTCAACGTCAAGGCCACCACGAACGAGGGGATCGGCGCCATAGGCAGCGGCGAAGGCATCGCCGCCATCGCCGTAGCGCTCCTGGGAGAAGCGGAGCGATGATAGAACGGCAGCGTCAGCAACCACCATCCCTCAGCGAGGGGCCGGGCCTCCGTCCCAGCGCCGCCCTGCGCTGCGCCTGTAATGAGGCCTCGACATCACAGTCGAGGCCGGCAGCAGCGAACACCTTCGTACACCCCGGAAAAGGACGGACGGCCAATGGGGCTCTTACAAAGCGTTAGAAGTGACATACAGGCGGCCAAGGAGCGCGATCCCGCCGCCACCTCCACTCTGGAGATCATCTTCGCCTATCCCGGCTTTCACGCCAGACAGCTGCACCGCCTCGCCCACACCCTCCACACGCACGGGCTGCGCCTGCCTGCCCGCATCATCTCTCACCTGGGCCGCGCCCTGACCGGCATCGAGATCCACCCCTGCGCTCAGATCGGCGAGAAGTTCTTCATAGACCACGGCATGGGCGTGGTGATCGGGGAGACCACCGTCATCGGCAATAACTGCCACCTTTACCAGGGTGTCACCCTGGGCGGCACCAGCACCAAGCGTGCCAAACGACATCCCACCCTGGGCGACGGCGTGATCGTCGGCGCCGGCGCCAAGATCATCGGCGCCGTCAACATCGGCGATGACGCCAAGATCGGCGCCGGTTCCGTCGTCGTGACCAACGTCCCCCCCAACGCCACCGTCGTCGGCGTCCCCGGCCACATCGTCGCCTACGCCGACCCCGGCGACGAGACCATCCTCAAACTGCCTGACCCTGAGTGGGACGTCATCCAGCAGCTGGAAAACCGGGTCGCGGAGCTGGAGCAGCGCATCGTCGAGCTGGAGAGCCACAAGCAGACCGCCTCTGCGCCGGTGAAGGACGAATAGAGACCCGTGAAACTGTACAACACCCTGAGCCGCCGCGTGGAGGAGTTCTCTCCCTCAGGCGACGAGGTGAAGATGTACGTCTGCGGCCCCAACGTCTACGCCCCCTGCCACATCGGCCACGCCATGAGCTACATCGTCTTCGATGTCCTCCGCCGCTACCTGGAGTACTGCGGCTATAAAGTGAAACACGTCCAGAACTTCACAGATATCGAGGACAACATCATCAACCGCGCCCGTGCTGAAGGCTCCACGATCGATGAGCTGGCCGAACGACACATCGAGCAGTTCTTCGAAGATTTTGCCCCGCTGAACATCCTCAAGGCGCACATCTACCCCCGCGCCACCCACGAGCTCCCCTCCATAATCGAGATGGTCCAGCGGCTCATCGATAACGGCAACGCCTACCAGGCGGGCAGCGATGTCTACTTCCGCGTGAACAGCAGGCCGGACTACGGCAAGCTCTCCTCCCGCGACCTCGATTCGATGCTGGCAGGCGCCCGCATCCAGCCCGACGAAAACAAGGAGCACCCCGGCGACTTCGTACTCTGGAAGGCATCCAAGCCCGGCGAACCCGCCTGGGACAGCCCCTGGGGCAAGGGCCGCCCCGGCTGGCACATCGAGTGCTCCGCTATGTCCCTCAAGTACCTCGGCCACCCCCTGGACATCCACGGCGGCGGCCAGGACCTCATCTTCCCCCATCACGAAAACGAGATCGCCCAGAGCGAGAGCTACACCGATGACCGCAAGCCGTTCGTCCGCTTCTGGCTGCACAACGGCCTCATGCGCCTCGCCGAGAGCGAAGAGAAGATGACCCGCCACCTGGGGAACCTGGTGCCCATCCGCGATGTCGTTCACCGCTACGGCGGCGACGGCCTTCGCATCTTCATCCTCAACTCTCACTACCGCAGCCCCATCACGTTTGCGGAGGAGAGCCTGGAGGCCTCCAAGCGGGCGGCGGAGCGGCTGCGCACGGCCGTCGCGACACCCGGCGGAGACGCGGACCCAGCCGCCGACCCGGCCCCCCTCAAGCAACGCTTCCTGGACGCCATGGACGACGACTTGAACACCGCCGGCGCCCTGGGAGCACTCTTCGACCTGGCACGCGAGATCAACCGCGCCCGCGACGACGGCCGTAAGACTGAGGGGGCGCAGGCCGCCCTTCGAGAGCTGGCCGGCGTGCTCGGCCTCACCCTCGCCGGGCCCCAGACCGACGGCGACGCGTCCGCCGAGCCGTTCATTGAGCTTCTAATGGAGCTGCGCGACGACCTGCGCGACGCCAAGCAGTATGAGCTTTCAGACAAGCTGCGGGAACGCCTCTCCCAGATGGGCGTGATCCTTGAGGATTCCGCCCAGGGAACCCGTTGGCGGCTGAAGAGCTAAACGGGGCTCAGATTGGCGCCGTTTCCTTGACTTTTGCGGAAAGTGGCCCCTATACTACGGGTGGGTCGCTCCTTGTGGGCGAGCCTTGAATTTTAGGCACCCGAAAGGGGCAGGCCGAAGTGGCGCAATGGTAGCGCAAGCGATTTGTAATCGCTAGGTTGGGGGTTCGATTCCCTCCTTCGGCTCCAGGAGCAACAGGTAGGTAGTAACCATAGGAGGCCGGAGTGGTCCCTGTGGACACTGAAGCCGATTCCCAACCTCCTGCATCGGAGCGGAACCAGCGGCGGGGTGGGTGAGTGGTTAAAACCACCGGGCTGTAAACTCGGCGCCCTGACGGGCTACGCAGGTTCGAATCCTGCCCCCGCCACCAGAGACAAACGCCAAGTCTAAGGAGGTAGCAGGCTGGGGGCACGGCAAGACTCCCGCCACCGTTGCAGACCGGCCCACGTAGCTCAGCTGGAAGAGCGCGTTCTTGGTAAGAACGAGGTCACCGGTTCGAATCCGGTCGTGGGCTCCACCAGTGGAAAATAAAACAAAGCCAGAGTAATATCAGGGTGGGTCAGAAACGTCTTGACCCCTAACCCAAGAGCCATAACATAGGAGGAACTCCCAGCATGGCCAAAGAGAAGTTCGTGCGCAACAAGCCTCACATTAACGTGGGCACCATCGGCCACATCGACCACGGCAAGACAACGCTGACCGCCGCCATAACCAAAGTCTTATCCCTCAAGAAGATGGCCGAGTACCGCGACTTCTCCAGCATCGATAAGGCGCCCGAAGAGCGCGAGCGCGGCATCACCATAGCCATCGCTCACGTCGAGTATGAGACCGAAAAACGCCACTACGCCCACATCGACTGTCCGGGCCATGCCGACTACATCAAGAACATGATCACCGGCGCGGCCCAGATGGACGGCGCCGTCCTCGTCGTCGCCGCCAACGACGGGCCCATGCCCCAGACCCGCGAGCACGTACTCCTGGCCAGACAGGTGGAAGTCCCCGCCATGGTCGTATACCTGAACAAGGTCGACATGATGGAGGACCCGGAACTCATCGAACTCATCGAACTCGAGATCCGCGACCTCCTTAACAAGTACGACTTCCCCGGCGACGACATCCCCATCATCCGCGGTAGCGCCCTCAAAGCCCTGGAGAGCGAGAGCGAGGATCCCGACGCGGAGGAGTATAAGTCCATCCACGAACTGGTGAAGGCGATAGACGACTACATCCCCGAGCCCACACGCGCCAAGGACCAGCCCTTCCTCATGCCCATCGAGGACGTTTTCGGCATCAAGGGTCGCGGCACAGTCGTCACCGGCCGCGTCGAGCGCGGCGTGATCAAGCCCGGCGAGGAGGTCGAGATCATCGGCTTCACAGACACTCGCAAAACCGTCTGCACCGGGGTGGAGATGTTCCGCAAAACTCTCGACTCTGGAGAGCCCGGTGATAACGTGGGCTGTCTCCTGCGCGGTATGGAGCGTGAGGATGTAGAGCGCGGGCAGGTGCTGGCCAAGCCCGGCTCCATCAAGCCCATCACCAAGTTCGGCGGCGAGATCTACGTGCTGGCCAAGGATGAAGGCGGCAGACACACCCCCTTCTTCAACGGCTACCGCCCCCAATTCTACATTCGCACCACAGACGTCACCGGAGACGTCACCCTCCCTGAGGGCGTGGAGATGGTAATGCCCGGTGACAACGTCAAGATATCCGTAGAGCTCATCCAACCAGTGGCCCTTGAGGAGGGTGTTCACTTCGCCATTCGCGAAGGCGGCCGCACGGTGGGCGCCGGCGTTATCACCAAGGCCTTAGATTAAAGCGATCTGAAACATGGCCCGGAAGGACGACCGAGTAGCGGTGGAGTTAGCCTGCTCTGAGTGCAGGAACCGTAACTATGCGACGACAAAGAACCGCCGCAACGACCCCGACCGCATGGAGTTGCGAAAGTTCTGTCCCCGTTGCCGCAGCCACCGCATGCACAAGGAGGCGCGATGAGCCGCGCTCTGAGACGCCACCCGCCTAGCAAGGCTAAGGGCAGCCGGGGCAGGGCCGGAGCCCGGCCGATACCCCGTACAGGCGCCACCCGCGCCGCTCCCCGTGGCGAGGGCCGATCCGGCCTTAGCGCGGTCGCCTCCTGGCGCCCACGTTTCGTCATGGACATTATTAGCGAGCTGCGCAAGGTAGCATGGCCTAGCCGCCAGGACACCACCTACCTCACGATCGTTGTCCTGATCGTCTCTGCTATTGTAGGCGCCGCCCTCGGCGGCATCGACATCGGCTTCGGCTGGCTAATCGATAACACGCTTCTAACATAGGTTGGTTAAAGTGGCTAGAAGGAAGAAGAGCGCGGAGACCGTCCTGAAAGATAACCCCCCAGAGGACACCTCTAAACTCCAGGCGGAAGCTGCGGAGGAATCCGAACAGGGTCCCGTCATCACAGATGAGGAGATGTTCCGGCCGGGACGTGCCTGGTACGTCATCCACACCTACTCCGGCTATGAGGACAAGGCCTGCACCAACCTGGAGCAGCGCATCAAGTCCATGGACGCAGAAGACCTCATCCACCATGTCGTCGTTCCCTCTGTAAACGAGAT